>NZ_JAUMTJ010000027.1:0-113455 GCF_032654765.1 Bradyrhizobium sp. 33ap4
CCAAGGCCGCCTCCCAAAAAGAAGCCTTGAATCTGATTTGCTCTCAAAAGGGAATCCTTAGAGTCCACACCACCTAGGGCGTAATCGGAAGATAGACGCCAAGCTGAAATGCCAGCGACGGTGCATAGTCCACCTCGATCCAGAGAATCACCGGAACCAAGACGTGTCCGACGATGACAATCACTAAGTAGGCCGGCAGGTCGTCGGCCCGGCGGCCGGTGAAATCGAGGTGGCAGACAGATCAGTGGTTATCGACCTTGAGAAACGCACAAAACACGCGACCCCGCCCGCAGCGCGGGCACCTTCCTCGAATGCCCCTCCAAAGGGAGAGGCTAACTTTGCGCCCGGCGGCAGTCTCTGCTGACGTCCAGTCATGGTCGTGACTTACAACATTGCCTTCAACCGTCGTGGCCATCGCCCGTCCTCCTGCCTTACACGGCAGCATGAGTTGTTCCGGCTTCATCGCGCATTGGCGTCACCGCAACTCACTCCGCCGCGACCGCTGTCGTCTGGGTCGGCTTGCCCTCGTTCTTGCCTTCCGCGAGATTGCGCACCACCATGTAGAAGATCGGCGTGAAGATCAGCCCAAACAGCGTGACGCCGAGCATGCCGAAGAACACGGCGACGCCGACCGCCTGGCGCATTTCCGATCCGGAGCCGGTGGAGATCACGAGCGGCAGCACGCCGAGGATGAAGGCGAACGAGGTCATCAGGATCGGCCGCAGTCGCAACCGACAGGCCTCGATCACTGCCTCCAGCCGCGGTTTACCCTCAAGCTCGATGTCCCGCGCGAACTCGACGATCAGGATCGCGTTCTTGGCGGCCAATCCCACCAGCACAATGAACCCGATCTGGGTGAGAATGTTGACGTCCTGGCCCATGATGCGGACCCCGATAGTGGCGGCAAGCAAGCACATTGGCACGATAAGCATGACGGAAAACGGCAAGCTCCAGCTCCCGTATTGCGCGGCCAGAACCAGATAGACGAACAGCACGCAAATCGGGAACACGAACAATCCTGTGTTGCCGCCGGTAACCTGCTGATAGGACAGGTCGGTCCATTCGAAGGAAAAGCCACTCGGCAATTTATCCTCGGCGAGCTTCTTCATAGCGGCGATCACGGTCGCCGAACTCGTCCCCGGCAAGCCTTCGCCTTGTAGCTCGGCCGTCGGATAGAGATTGTAGCGGGCGACGCGATCGGGGCCCGAGACGTCCTTGAACTCAACGACGCTGCCGAGCATCACCGTGTCGGCATTGGCGTTGCGGGTCCGTAGTCGCGCAAGATCAGGACGCTCCTTCCGGAACGGCAGATCGGCCTGCGCGGTGACATGAAAGGTGCGGCCGAACAGGTTGAAGTCGTTGACATAAGTCGAGCCGAAATACGTCTGGATCGTGTCGGTGATGTTCTGGATGGGAACGCCGAGCTTCTGCGCTTTGACCTGATCGATGTCGACGAAGACCTGCGGGGTGTTCGAGGAGAACGGCGAGAACACAGTGGGGGCGAGGAGCAGTGGCGACTTGCGCGCCGCTGCGACCAGTTCGTCAGTCGCATCCGCCAACAGCTTCGGACCACGGCCTTGCCGGTCCTGGATGCGCATGGTGAAGCCGCCGCCGGTGCCGATGCCGGGGATCGGCGGTGGCGGGATCACGATGATGAATGCACCTTCAATGGCCGATAGCCGCTTGCGCAGATTTGCCGTTATCACCTGCGCGTTCAGCCCTTTCTTGCGGCGCACCTCCGGTTCTTCGAACACTGGAAACAGCGCCGCCGAGTTGCTTGCCTGTGTGCGGGTCGCTCCCGACAGACCTGCAAGGACCGCGATATGCGAAATTCCGGGCGTATCGAGCGCGATGCTCTCGATCCTGCGAACGATCTCAGTGGTCCGCGCCAGCGAGGCCGCGCCCGGCAGTTGCGCGGATATGATCACGTAGCCGCGATCCTGTGCCGGAATGTAGCCCTGGGGCGTGGTGACAAGCAGCCAGCCGGCGCTGCCGATCAGGACCACATAGACGAGCAGCATCACCACGCGATGCCGGATCACGAAGCCTGCAACGTCAGCATAATAAAGCGACAGCCAGTCGAAGCCGCGGTTGAACAGCCTGATGAACCATTCCCAGCCGCGCGCGATCAGATTCCAGCCGGCCGACGGCCGCTTCTCCTCGTGCGGAAGCAGGATCTGCGAAGCCAGTGCCGGCGACAGGGTCAGCGAACAGAAGCAGGAAATTGCTGTCGCGACCGCGATGGTGACCGCGAACTGCTGGAAGAACTGCCCGGTAATGCCACCGAGAAACGCGGTCGCGCACGAACACCGCGCACAGCACCAGCGCAATCGAGACCAGTGCGCCGCCGACTTCCTCCATGGTCTTCAGCGCGGCTTCGCGCCGGCTCAAGCCGCGCGCGAGATGCCGCTCAACATTTTCGACCACGACAATGGCGTCGTCGACCACAATGCCCACCGCGAGCACGAGGCCGAACAGCGTGAGATTGTTGATGCCGTAGCCGAGGGCTGCCATGGCCGCAAAGGTACCAACCAGCGATACCGGGATCGCCACGATCGGGATGATCGTCGGACGCCAGCCTTGCAGGAACACCAGCACCACGACGACAACCAGTGCCATCGCTTCATAGATCGTCTTGATCAGCTCGGTGATGGACTGCCGGATGAACTCGGTCGGGTTGTAGCCGATATTGTAGTCGAGCCCCTTGGGGACGCCGACCTTCAGCTTCTCCATCGTGTCCTTAATGCCCTTGGCGGTCGCAAGCGCGTTCGATCCTGGCCGCTGTGTCACCCGCAACGCCACCGCTGACTTGCGGAACAGGAAGCTGTTGGTGGAATAGTCGAGCGCGCCGAGCTCGATCCGCGCCACGTCGTGCAGGCGAACGATGCGGCCGTCCTGGCCCGATTTGACGACGATGTCCTCGAATTGGGATGGATCCTTCAGCCGGCCAACGAAAGTAAGGTTTGGCTGGAAGGCGCGGTCAGCAATCGGTGGGCTCGCAAGCTGGCCGCCCGCGATCTGCAGGTTCTGGGCGCGGACCGCTGCAACCACGTCGTTCGAAGTCAGGCCGAGATTGGCGATCTTGTCGGGATCGAGCCACAGCCGCATCGAATAATCGCGCGCGCCGAAGATCTGGATGTCGCCGATGCCGTCAAGCCGCAGCAACTGGTCGCGCACCTGCAGCAACGCATAGTTGGAGATGTAGAGCTGGTCGAGCGAGTCGTCGGGCGACAGCATGAACACGACCATGAGGATGTCGGGCGAGTCCTTCTTGGTGACGACGCCGTTGCGCTGCACTTCCTCCGGCAATTGCGGCTGGGCGATTGCGACGCGGTTCTGCACCAGCACCTGCGCCTTGTCGAGGTCAGTGCCGAGCTTGAAGGTGATGGTGATGGTGAGCTGGCCATTCGAGGTCGCCTGGCTGTACATATACAGCATATCCTCGACGCCGTTGATCTGTTGCTCGATGGGAGCGGCCACGGTATCCGAGATGGTCTGCGCGGAGGCGCCCGGATATTGCGCGGTTATCACCACGGTCGGCGGCACCAGGATATTCGGCAACCGGTAGCGTCCGATAGGCGATCGCGCCCACGATCAGGAGCACGATCGACAGCACCATCGCCAGGATGGGCTGGTTGACGGAAAGACGCCCGAGATTCATGTCTTGCTCCCGCCAATTTCGGTCATGTGCGGGTTAACCTTGGCGCCGACGCGGGCACGCTGGATGCCGTCGATGATGACGCGGTCTTCGGGTTTGAGGCCCGTGCGGATCACGCGCAGACCCTCGTTGATCGGTCCGAGCTCGACCGCGCGCGCTTCCACCGTGTCGTCATCCTTCACCACGAATACGATCTTGCGCGACTGGTCAGTCGCGATAGCCGCATCCGGCAACAGCAGCGCTTCATAGGGCGAGGAGCCGATCAGCCGCACGCGACCGAATTGTCCGGGCAGAATGGACAGATCGTGGTTGGGGATGATCGCGCGGCTGCGCAGCGTGCCGGTCGACGCGTCCAGCCGGTTGTCGAGGAAATCCATCTTTCCTTCATGCGAGGGTTTGGTCTCGCCGGTGAGCGTCACCTGCACGGGGTTGGCCGTGTCGCGCGAGCTCGGCCGCCTGCCCTCGAACCACAGCTTGTTGTTCTTCAGATAGGTCGCCTCGTACACGTCGAAATAGATGTAGATCGGATCGAGCGAAACGATCGAGGTCAATAGCGTCGCGCTGCCCTCGCTGCCCTGCACGAGATTGCCCTCGGTCACCAGATGGCGGCTGACGCGGCCGGTGATCGGCGCCACCACATGCGTGAATTCGACATTGAGCTGTGCGGCCTTCAACGCGCCGTCGGCCTGGGTCTCGGCGGCACGCGCCGCCTGCAGCTGCTGGCGGCGCTGATCGACGACTTGTTCGGAGACCGCGCTGGTCTGCACGAGGGTCAGCCCGCGCTCGAGATCGCGCTTGGCAAGCGCCCCTTTAGCGCGCGCGTCGGCGAGTTGCCCTTCGGCTTGCAGCTTAACCGCCTCGAACGGGCGCGGATCGATGATATAAAGCAGATCGCCAGCGCGGACGGTCGCACCATCCTTGAACTCTACACTATTGACGAAGCCGCCGACGCGGGCACGGACCTGAACCTCCTGGATCGCCTCGAAGCGGCCGGTGAACTCGTCCCAGTCGGTGACGGTCCGTTTGACCGGTTGTGCCACCATCACCCGCGGCGGCGGAGGCGCGGCCGCCTGCGATTGCGCCCTCTCGTGGCAGCCAGCAAGCGCGAGCGCGAACAGCAGACCGATCGGAGCGCCGCCGCATCGTGCAAGGCGGCGAAACGAACTGCGATCGAGCCGGGGCGTCGGAGTCGGGTACTCCGTTTTGTCAGTCGCACTCACTTCCGCATCCCCGAGGACCTAGAATGTTGCAATTGAAGGAGAGATCGACGGGCTGGGAAACTGCCAGCGCCGTCGCCGGCTTGCGCCGGAGCTCCCCAAGACCGGTTCATATCCTCGACCAGCATTGCCGCGGCGTGGCGCGCGAGCGCCTGGGTCGGGGCGTTCGTGTTGCCGCTAGTGATGTTTGGCATGATAGAGGCGTCAATCACCCGGAGGCCCTCGGCCCCGCGGACCCTGAGCCTTGCGTCAACCACCGCTCGCGCATCCTGGCCCATCCGGCACGTGCCCACCGGGTGAAACATCGTCGTGACGGCACGCTTCACCCATTCGCCGATCTCGGCATCCGACTGGATGCGCGGGCCGGGCTCGATCTCTTCCGTGATCACCAGCGCCAGCGACTCCTGCGCCATGACCTTGCGGATCGCGCGCACCGATTCCACCGCGGCCCTCAAGTCTTCTTCCTCGCCGACGAAGTTCGGGTTGATGAGCGGCATCGACGTGGGGTCGCTGTCGGCCAGCCGCACCCAGCCACGGCTCTTGGGCTGAAGCACCACGAGTTCGAAGGTGATGCCCGAGCGGTCGCCCGTCGGGCTGATTCCATCGGCCGCGATGATTGGCACGTGATAGCATTGGATCGTGGGTTCGGCGGTGAAGTCGGACGGATTCCAGTGAGAAACCGTCTCGATGCCGTTGCCCGACGCCGGGCCATCCTTGGTGACGAAATAGCGCAGGCCCGCCTTCACGCTGCCGAGGCCCTGCGCGGCAGCCTGATAGCCGAGATCGCCCTTCACATAGGCACGGACTGGCACGATCGCGTGGTCGTGGAGATTTTCGCCGACCTCCGGAGAATCGATGATCACCGCGATACCGTGCTGGCGAAGTTGTTCGGCTGGCCCGATGCCCGAGTGCATGAGGATCGTTGGGCTATGGACCGTGCCGGCCGACAGCACAACCTCGCCGGCCATGATCCTCCGCAGACCGTTGTCCACGAACTCGACGCCGACAGCCCGCTTGTTCTCGACGAGAATGCGAAGGACCGTCTTGCCGGTGAGAAGAGTAACGCGGCCCGAGGCGAGGTGTGGACGCAGATAAGCGTCGACCGCGCTGCACCGCCGCTGGTTCCCGACTGTCGATTGCACCGGCGAGACGCCGATCTGGCTCTTGCCGTTATAGTCGGGATTGCTGAGATTAGTTGGACCAACTTTTGGAAAATGACCTTGCAATGCCGGCATGGGAAATCACCTCTCGCCATGGAGTCGATAGACGCTTGTTATTGCCGCTTGCCGCGCTGCGTGATACGCGAAGGCAACTCTTCAACCTGCCTTGGAAGTCGTCTCGCACACCGGTTTCTTTGTTGTGGCTTTATAGGTGTCTATGATCGAAGCATTCGTTCGCCCGCAGAACCGCAGAAGTTTTCTTGAGAAGCACGTTGACTACGTGGCTCTGGTTCCCGCAGCGGCGGCGATTTGTTATCCATTTCTGCTCAATGCTTTTCATGCCATCGTCGGCACGCGGGCCGTAAGCCTGCCACCGCTCGCAATCGCCAGCGCGACCTCCATCCTGGTCGTTGCGTTCATCGTGCCGTTTCTTGGGATCGCTCTGGCTTGTCGTCCGACGTCCAACCCCGGTTCAAGACGCCTCGCCTACGCCAGCGTGGTGTCGCCAACGCTCTATGTCTTTCTCGGCGTTGTCCAGACCTTGATCAAAAGCCCCATTCCCGACGAGGTCGTCTGGTGCGCGATTTGGCTCGCAATTGCGATCTGGTCGCAGTCTGCCCGAGATCCGGTCGCTGCAGCTGTGCCTGCAGTCGGGGCCTGGCGCGTGGTCCACGGGGTAACGGCTGTGGTCCTGTCCCTATATGTGGTGTTTCATCTCACCAATCATCTGTTCGGCTTGATAGGACCGGATGCGCATGCGGCCGTTATGAAAATCGGACGCGTGGTTTATCGCTCTGCCATAGGTGAACCGTTGTTGGTGGCGGCCATGCTTTTCCAGATCGGCACCGGCCTCTTTCTGGCGTGGCGCTGGAGCGCCGCAGCGCATGACTTCCAGCGGACCTATCAGGTCGCTTCGGGAGCCTATCTCTCAGTGTACATTCTCGGCCACATGAACTCGGTCTTCGTCTACGCCCGAAGCTTCCTCGGCATACCGACAGATTGGAATTTCGCGATCGGAGCCCCGACTGGGCTCATTCATGACGCATGGAATATCCGTCTGCTGCCTCACTACGCGCTCGGCGCCTTCTTCGTCCTGAGCCACCTTGCTTCAGGGCTGAGAGTGGTGCTGATCACGCACGGTGTCGACCAACGTAATACCGATCGCCTTTGGGGTGTCTGTGTCGCGATGAGCGCCATCGTCGCGGCCGCGATCATCGCGGGAATGTGCGGCGTCAGGATCGGTGCATTGGCTTCGTGACTTGCGAACGTGATTATCGCGGTCGCATACGCCGTTCTGCCCAAGGCGCGCGGAAATCTCCGACCTGGGTGGCCAGCCGACGCCCACGTGGTGATTGACCTCTCCGATTCGCTGTCATTTGACCTCAAGGCAGTATTGCGCCGCGCCCTCCTCGACGGCTGATCGAAGGCGGTGGGGACGCACGCGCACAGCGCTTTTAGGCAACGATACCCCGCGCTTATCGAATCCATGACCAAACGGAATTTCTAATTTCGCTGGCTGCGTCCGATCCTGAGGTCCACTGGGTCGGCCGAACACGCGGCTGCCTCGACATTGATTGAAGCGATTGCGCCGAGCCGCCGTGCCGTGCGCGGGCAGCAAAGGAGCCCCCAATGAAATTATCGAGGACTGTCGGCCTGGCTGTCGCCGTCTCGCTGATCGCCGGCACCGTGGCGGCGATCGCTCAGATCAGCGGAGCGGCTCCGGCCGACCCGACAGCGAACGTGGTGGACGCTGCCGGGCACCTGCGCGTGCCGGCAGACTACCGAACCCTCTACCAAGCACTCGGAAGTTGGGCGATTGCCGCCGACAGCGGCGGAGGCTCGAAGGAAATGCACACCGTCTACGCATCCCCGGGGGCGATCGACGCCTACCGGAAGACGGGACACTTCCCGGACGGCGCCGTCCTGGTGAAAGAGGTCTTCGCGACCTCGACGAACGAGATGACCACCGGCACAGTAAGCCACGCCGACAAGCTCAAGGGCTGGTTCGTCATGGTGAAAGACAGCAAGGGAACGCATCCCGGCAATCCACTGTGGGGCGACGGGTGGGGATGGTCGTGGTTCGACTCAGACAAGCCGCTCAAGACTACCTCGACCGACTACCACACCGATTGCCAAGGATGCCACGTGCCCGCCAAGGACACCGACTGGATTTACGTGAATGGATATCCCGTCCTGCGTCGCTAGGCGGCCGCATACGCAGGCGTTCTCCTCTTGCCGCGGTTTCGCGGAGGCCAGTGTCGTGTCTGGCGAGCTGGTGCGGCGAGCCAGAAGATTGAAGAGCTTATTGTGACGATTTGCTTCGGTCCGCGACCTTTCGGGTCCGTCCGACGTTCAGATTACAAACGAGCGCATGGAGGTCGGCATGTCCTTCTCGGTATATGACATCACAGTCCCTGTCATGCTGCATGGCTTGAACGTGATGGACGACTATCTTGATCACGCCCAAGCGCTCGAGCGGACCAAGGGATTTGAGCCTGGGAGGATCCTTGCTGAACGGCTCGCGCTCGACATGCTCACTTTCGGAGAACAGTTCTCCGTAAGCTGCAACAAGGTCGAGGCGCACATGGCAAAGTTGATGCAGCACGATCCGCCAGCCCCCAGTGACACCCCGATGATGTATCCGGCGTTGAAAGGGCGGCTCCTTGAGACTCGCGGATTCCTGCAAAGCGTGCAGCCGGACGAGATTTCTGGCGCCCAGTCCCACACATACGAGCTGACGCCGCCTATAGTGCGCGGGTGGTTTGGCGGCGAAGACTACATCCGCCACCTTGTGGTGCCCGACTTCTTCTTCCACATCTCGATTGCGCACGCGATCCTCCGTCACCTCGGAGCGAAGATCGGGAAGCGTGCCTACCTCGGCAACCTCACTCAGCAAAGCGGCGGTGACTACTCGTGAGAGCCGGGCGCGGTGCGCGGCACGGGCCGAGGCCCTCAAGACAGGAAAGCAAGCTCAGGGGATGACATTGTGAGCGATTTGCGAGAGGTCATTGGCGCGCTGCAAAGTGAAGTTGAATTCGAGGCTGCTGTAAGAGAGTTGGGAGCCGCGGGGATTGACCGCGCTCGCATAAGCTTCCTCGCGCAGGAAGAGATCGCAGCGTCTTGTGCGGGCGCTGTTGGCTGCGACATCAAGCAGCTGCCTCGCATCGAGATCGGCTTGAGCGATGACCGCCAGCAGGTTCGCACGCTTGCGACCTCGCTCGCGGCCACTGTCGCGTCGTTCGTCGGCGCCGGTGCCGTCTTGGCAACAACGGGCGGAGCGGCCGCGCCGGCTATGCTAGCCGGGTTGGCTGCCGGGGGTGGTGTGGGCGGGCTCGCGGCCTTGTTCGGGCAGCGACACGAAGCCCAGGTGCATGAGTGGACCGAGAGTCAGATACTCAACGGCGGCATCGTGGTGATCGTCCACCCCGCCAGTGCAGAACAGTTCGAGGCCGCCACCGCTATTATGCGCCGGCACCGCGGAGCCGACGTGTTCGCGACGCCATCAGCCTAGCAACGAGCCTCACCCTGACTCAGCATCGCCGCTAGTTGCAGGTCAGTTTCCGTCGGTTTGCGACTTCTGGAATGCTTTAGCTGACGGCAGTCGCCAGTTCGGTCGGAAGAAGTGGCAGCTGTAGCCGCCCGGGTGTCGTTGCAGATAGTCCTGATGCTCGGGCTCCGCCCTGCCAGAACAGTTCCTCGGGGTTGATTTCAGTCACCAAGGGACCGGGCCACAAACCAGAGGCTTCGATTTCGTCAATCGTCGCGAGCGCCGTGTCCTTCTGCTGCTCGTCCGTGTAGAAGATGGCGGAACGTAGCTCGGCCCAAAGTCGCTCCCCTGCTGCTCGTACGTTGTCGGGTCGTGGACCTGGAAGAAGCATTCAAGGATGGCCCGGTAGGTTACGACCGTGGGATCGAAGACGATCTCGATTGCCTCGGCGTGCCCCTGGTGGTTGCAGTAGCTCGGATTGGGGAGATCGCCGCCAGTATAGCCGACTCGCGTCGACACCACGCCTCGCAGTCGGCGGAACATATCCTGCATGCCCCAGAAGCAACCGCCGGCCAACACCGCCTTCTCAGTCGTCATGTTAGGATTCCTCCGACCGGCCAAACGCCGCTGCGCGACAGTAGCGGCTGCCAATTCTGTTGAGGCACCTTCCCCCTCAAGTCTGCAATTCGTCGGACGGATGCTCGTCGAAGCCGTGCATCCTGAGTGACCATTGCAGCGCCACGACGGCGCCCTTGACCGGCTGCAAGAGAGCTATCGAGGCCAAGGCCGTAATCGGAAGGTAGACGCCAAGCTGAAACGCTAGCGACGGCGCATAGTCCACCTCGATCCAGAGTATTATCGGAACCAAGACGTGTCCGACGATGACGATCACCAGGTAGGCCGGCAGGTCGTCGGCCCGGTGTCCGGTGAAATCGAGGCTGCAGATAGAGCAGTGGTCGTCGACCTTGAGAAATGCGCAAAACAGACGACCGCGCCCGCAGCGCGGGCACCTTCCTCGAACGCCCCTCCAAAGGGAGAGGCCGACGTTGCGCCCGGCAGCAGTCTCTGCAGACCTCCAGTCGTTGTTACTTCCAGCAGGGCCTGCAACCGTCGTGGCCATCGCCAGTCCTCCTTCACAAGCAACACAGTATTCGGCGACGGCGCGCAAACGTCATGAAGATAGGGCATGTAGTCGATAACCGGGCGTGATCGCGATGGCCTGCGCGGGTCGTGCGTCAACTGCGCGCGGCGCGATCGACGGCGCGCCGCGCCGGGCGAGCGGAATAGAAACAATAACGACCGGGCATTTCTAATGGTCGGCGTATCGGCATAGCCTTTCTGTGCGTCCAGCCGGGCTGGCCCGTGGCGGTCGTACGGAGTGCTTGCCAGCAAAGGACGGCGTGATCGTCCTCGTGGGTGGCTGGTCCTCCGCGTCGCAAGGATCCGCTCGAACAACCGAGCACATGGGAGTATCGCCGATGTCGTTCCGCTTCATCACCAAGTCCATCCACGCCTACCTGATCGATTATCCCGTCGCGATCGTTTTGATCGCAGCGCCGTTCGCGCTGAAGCTCGGCCAGAGCGGACCGGTCGCAATGTGGCTTTCGGTTGTTGTCGGTGTGGCGGCGCTACTCTTGGCCGCCCTGACCGACCACCCCACCGGGCTCGTCCGCATCATTCCCTACTGGCTGCACCTTTGGGTCGATCGCGCGGTCGGAGTGGTGTTTGTCGTCGCCCCGTTTGCCTTCAAGTTCTTCGGACTCGACGCATGGTACTACTGGGTCCTCGCTGCCGCTGTCCTACTCACGACGTCGGTTTTCAACGCGCCTGAGAAGCCGGTCGCGATGCGTTCGGGATTGGACACGCGCACGGCGGGTTGAAGGCGGCAAAGAGCTCGTCGGCTTCGACCGCTTTCTTGACGTGCAGGCGTGCCTCAACCGTTGTGTCGCGCGTCCGGCGGCGCCGCGCGGGCCGGAAGTGACGGTGGCTTAGCGAGAGGCTGCTTGAGGTTAAATTGATGTTGCGAGGAGTGTTCCGCGAACGGACACGGCGGCGCGGCTTCTGGCTGCTGGCCAATGAGCGCGCGCGCCGCGAATCGCTCGACCTGACCTGAGAGATTAGGTCGTGAGCAGCGCGTCTCTAATCCTGACCGACCGCAGCCTGGCGCTCTCCGAGCCTAAGGCCGTCGGCGCGCAGGGCAGCACAAAGGTGCTTGCCGCGTCGAGCCTGGGCAGCTGCCTCGTGTTCGTCAGCGGCGCCGTCGTCACGGTCGCGCTCGCGGCGATTGGCCGAGACATGCGCCTGTCGCCGCTCGACCTGCAGTGGGTGATGAACGCCGAACTCCTGCCGCTCGCGGCCCTGACCTTGGTCGCCGGCGCTCTGGGTGACCGGTTTGGACAGAAGCGGATCTTCCTCGCGGGGATTGCTCTCTATGGCCTCGGCGCGACCGCGATTGGTTTCGCGCCGAGTTTCGCCCTGTTCATCGCCAGCCGGTTCCTGCAAGGCTTGGGCGAAGCCTTGATCCTGCCCAACGGCCTTTCCGTGCTCGGGCGGGCCTTTCCCTCAGAAAAGAAAGCCCGCGCGGTCGGCATCTGGTCCGCCGCCGCGGCTGTCGCCAGCGCAGTCGCGCCCGCAATCGCCGGCGCGATCCTGGATCACGGGTCGTGGCGGATGACCTTTCTAATGCTCCTGCCCGTGGTCGCCGGCGCGCTGGCCGCCGGCATTGTGTGGATACCCACGGACTCCCCGACCAGCCACGCCCGGGTCGACGTCGGCGGGGCGATCTTTTCGACAGCCGGCCTCGGCGGGCTGGGCGCGGGCCTGACCAGCCTCACCAACGGTTCCGGTCTGACCCTTTGGGTGCTCGTCACCCTGATCATCGGTCTGGGCGGCTTAGCCTGCCTCATCGTGACCGAACAGCGATTGGGCGAGAACGCCATGCTGCCCCCGTCCCTCATCACCTCGCGGTCGGTCGTCGGCGCGAACCTGTTCACCGCGCTCCTCTACGGAGCGCTCACGGTCATGCTAACCTTGATCCCGTTCGTGATGATCCGGGGCGCACACCTGCCGACGCTGATGGCGGGGCTGGCCTTCATTCCCCTGCAAGTGCTGATTACGGTCGTCTCGCCACTCGCCGGCATACTCTGCCGCGGGTTCGGCCGGCGCTTGCCATTGTTCGCCGGCGGCGCCGTCGTCGCCTTGGGATGCGCCCTGACGCTACGTGTCGGTTCGAACGCGACCTATTGGGCGGACATCTTCCCGCCAATCCTGTTGCTGTCGCTGGGCATGAGCCTGGCAATCGCACCGTTGACGACCCTCGTCCTCACCTCCGTCGAGTCCGATCGCTCCGGGACCGCATCCGGTGTCAATAGCGCGGTCTCACGCGCCGGGTCCCTCTTCGCCATCGCCCTGCTCGGCGGCGTCCTGCAGCAGGGCGGTCCTGCGCTGTTCTCGGGATTCCACATGGCGATGGCTGTCGCCGCGGTCGCGTGCGTTCTCGCCACGCTCGCGGTGTTCATTGTTGAGCCGGGGCCCCACATCGACTTCATCCCGCGAGACTGACCCGTTCGGTGTCCGCAATCAGCAGGCCGGCGAGGCGGGAGGAAGCAATGAAGAACGAAGACCAACCTATATGCAGAAGGAGAAAGCCCATGAAGATCCGAACCATCATCTCCGCCACCTGCGCCGCCCTCACCTTCTCGATGGCCAGCCCCATGCTCGCCCATGACAGTGACGCCGAAACCGTCACGAAGAACTTCGGTGCGGCCATTCCCAATATCGCTGGCAAGTCGCTGATCGCCGTGGAAGTCGATTACGCGCCCAGCGAGGCCTCCGTTCCCCACACCCACGCGAAGTCGGCTTTCATCTACGCCTATGTGGTTTCAGGCGCGATCGAGTCGAAGGTGAATGACGGCGAGACGCGCGTCTATCGGGCAGGCGAGAGCTGGTCCGAACCGCCGGGCGCTATCCATTCGATCAGCCGAAACGCGAGCAAGACCGAGCCGGCAAAGCTGCTCGCTGTCTTCGTCCTCGACACCAATGACAACGCCCTGACCAAGCCCATCAAGTAAACCTTCAGACGGATTGAAAAAGAACGAGTATCCGGAAGCCATGAAAGGCTCTCGCTCCGCCGGTACCCGACGAGGCTCATTCGGGTCATGCGTTACTGGCTGCATCTCTGGGCGGACCGCGCATTCGGTGTGGTCTCCATCACTGCCCCTCCGGTTTCCATTTCACTCGGCTTGTCGCCTGCCACTACCGCACCTCGCAAATTTGAGGCAGCGGCTGAAAGCGATAATGCGCCATGAAGGAGGTGCGACCTTCCCATCCGTCGCAAGGCCCTCGTGGGCAGGGCCTAAACCTTGGTGTGGTCCTCTCAGCCAAAGATCCGATGAGGATCAACCTCTGTGCAATGGCTTGGCCTATCTTTCGGAGGCTACGCTTCGGCATAGCGGCTGATGTGTTGAGCGGCATCAGGAATAGGAGAGGTTTATCGATGATAACAATGGGTGCAACCGCATTTTCGGGTTTTGCTCGTAGGACGGCTGAGTTTGTCTCCGACTTCGCCAGTGTCGTTCGCAACCTGACTATGGACGTGCGCGACAGCTACCGACCCGAGCTGCACTACATGCGTGGCCCCGGCCCGAAATGGCTCGCCAAGCATCAGAGTTGGCTGAGATTCGGTTCTGAAGCTGTAACGCTGGACGGGCAGCGCCAGCTGTCGCCGGTGCATATACGCGGTCCTAACGCGACTAACACCACCCGATAGTCGGCCGAGGTTATGTAGTCATGCTCGCTCACTGGGCGACCACCCGAGCTTGGACGTTGCTCAGCGCCCCCACCCTTCGCATCGCATTGCTCGGCTTGGTAGCCATGCTGGGCTGCTCGGCGTATGCCGGCGTCGCCCTCGAAGAACGCAGATTGCCGATGAAGTTCAGCTGGGTCGCTTGCCAGCCGAATTGCCGAGGCTGGATCAGCGCAGTCGGCATCGTCACCGCCGACACTCCAAGCGATTTCGATGCTTTCGCGCGCGATCATCAGCTCAAGGGCGAAACTATCGTGCTGGATTCCAGCGGCGGATCGGTCAACGACGCGATCGCGCTCGGACGGCGGTTTCGGGCGCTCGAAATGGTCACGACCGTCGGGGTGAGCGTGTTTACCCCCAGAGCACGTGGCGAGCGCGCCCACGTGTCGCCGGAGGCCTACTGCGAATCCATGTGCGTTTTTCTGCTGCTGTCGGGCAAGTCGCGTTATGTGCCTGGAGAGGCGCATGTCCGCGTACATCAGATCTGGATGGGCGACCGCGCTGAGAATGCCCGGGCCGCGAGCTACAGCGCATATGATCTCATGACCGTTGAGCGCGATATCGGAAGTCTCGCCAAATACACCTTCGATATGGGCGGCGCGGGTGATCTGTTGTCACTATCGCTAAACGTTCCGCCATGGGAAGATTTACATGAACTGTCCAGGGAAGAATTGCGAGTCACTAATCTCATCACTACCGACAAAGTTGCTGAGCTGGGCAGCCCCACTGCAGCGGTGGTCGAGTTGACGCCCAAATCGCTACAAAGTCTGTTCGTAAGCACTGCAGCGGCGGCCTCCGCTGGGCAAGAGTAGCGAGTAGTTCGCCTCCAGAAATGTCAAAGGGCATCGCTGTTTCCTAAGTGTCAGAAACGGGAACGTCTTGAGTTGCCCGCTCCGCGTCCGCTTTTCCCTCAGTACGGACTTCGCCAGGTCATTTCGAAG
This sequence comes from Bradyrhizobium sp. 33ap4, assembly GCF_032654765.1. NCBI lineage: Bacteria > Pseudomonadati > Pseudomonadota > Alphaproteobacteria > Hyphomicrobiales > Nitrobacteraceae > Bradyrhizobium > Bradyrhizobium sp. 33ap4. Next base: position 15,268 of record NZ_JAUMTJ010000027.1, read on the forward strand.
CGGGATCTCAGAACAGGATCTTGCAAACTCGCGCCAATGGGCCCGTTTCTAACAACGGCCAAGAACAGCATTAAACAAGCAAATTTGGGCCGCTTTGCGCCAAAACCCTGCCGGTGCTCGAAGCTAAGGTTTGGGCCTCCGGCCCTTCTATACGATCCAACGCGCTGCGATACTCCATTAGTGAACACGCAATGGATTTTGGACTTCTACCGGGATAAGCCTAGCTCACCACTTCGGTCAGAATTCTCAATGCGAAGGAAGCGAGAACAACTCGACGAGACCACGCTAAACCACGCGATGCCAGCAGGCCGCACTACTCCCACTCTATCATCTCGGAAAACGTATCGCCGTTGATTTGCAAGCACAATTCTTCAAGTCTGACGGACAAATGCCGACGGTATATCCGCCGCAATTTTGTGGTCTTGAATTCACAGAAAAGTTTGGGACGTTCGCGCTGTCGGCGATTTCGCCATCTATCGTAGTCAATCGAGTGATCCGCGGCACAGACGTGGTCAAGACGGCCGTTACGACGTGGAGTTGAGCCTAGTTCAAATACCGTCAAGGAGCGCGCAGGTGCGGTCGTTCGATGGTCCGTACCTGCCGTGCCTGCCATAGCGCGACTGGGATGCGACCAGTTTAATGCGTGCTACCTTCAGGTTTCGGCTGAGGACCGCGAACCGCGATTTGCAACGGTCCCCTCCGCACCATCTGAACCGTAGCTTTCAACCGCAATGCGATGCGACACACCACGAGCGATCGCGTAACACCCCGGCGCGTTACACATGGTGCTAGCCGTCTACTTTAACCGCTATTGTGTTTGTGGGCCCTTAGCTGTCTCCAGCCGCTGTAAACTACCTGAAGGATTCAAATCGTCGGCTGAGGCGTCGTACCTCTGATGATCCCGGCATCTTCCGCGCCCATCGGCTTGAAATCGAGGTACATGTCTGCGCGCGGGATCGCAACTGCACCGGCTCGGGCCACGGCGAGATCCTGCATGCCCGACCCGGAGCCTGCCGCCACTGCGTCAAGAATGAATCCGTCGACGCGGATGGGCAAACCACCGATCAGATTGGTCCAACGACTTTCGTGCGCCAAGGTGACCTGAATCTCCACATCTGCGTGAGCGCCGCCGGTCGGCACGCCGGACAGCGCCGACGTCCGCGCCTTGTTGATGGATGACGTAACGCTCAGGCCTTTCGAGCCGTCCATGCGTCCGAACGCCAAGAGATTGCCGCCAGTATCGACCACCGCGATACACATCGGTTGCCCGATGCGGGTGGCTTCCGTGATGGCTGCGTTGAGCACCTTGAGCGCACCGTCGAGCGTGAGCGTCTTCGTGTCCCTGACGTCGGTCATTGCCGCTCCTCGAACAGTCCTACCGAGAATTCGCGAGCCAGGGTCCGTGCCGCGGCAACAAGGCGCGCATCACCGCCGCGCCAGCCGATGAGAGACAGCCCCACTGGAATAGAGCCGGATGTCGCGACGGGAAGGTTCACCTGAGGAAGCCCGGTCAGGCCTGCGATGCCGGTCAGGTCGACGATCTCGTGCACCGCAGCGCGGATCTCCGACAGGCGCGCGTCCCGGCTGATCGGCAGAATGGGCGACGTAGGCAGGCACAGCACGCGCCGCCCGTCGAGCAGATCGTCGAGCCGCTTCGACGCGCTCGTGCGAAAAGCCTTGGCCGCAGCGAGGTCGGCCGGTGGCGTGCGGCCGTCGTCGGCAAACGCGCCAGCGACTTCCGAGGAGAACCGCGGGTTCACCCGGTCGACCCAATCGCGAAAGGTCGCCTGGAATTCGCATCTCTGCAGGATGCGCTGATGCCGCGCCCAGTCGCGAAGCTCGCCTTCGGCCAGGGGTGATACGATGGTCGCAGCGGCCTGATGTAGCCGATCAACGACCGGCTGGAGAGCGCCCTGCACTGGCGCGTCGGCGATGGCAAAGCAGTCGGACGCAATGATGATATCAGTCGGCAGGGCGTCGGGCACCTGCTCGCCGAGCAGCACGGCACCGACCCGCGCGAACGTCGTCGCATCGCGGGCGAAATAGCCGACGGTATCGAACGACGGTGCTTGGGTCATCATGCCGGCGACGGAGATCCGACCGTGCGTCGGCCGCAGCCCGTAGAGCCCGCAGAAGCTGGACGGCACGCGCACCGAACCGCCGGAATCCGTCCCCAAGGCAATATCGACCAGGCCGCCGGCGACGGCCGAGGCGGAGCCGCTCGACGAGCCACCCGGAACACGGTCCGGCGCGCGCGGATTGAGCGGCGTGCCGTAAAATTTGTTGATGCCGAGCAGTCCGAGCGAGATTTCATCGGTGATGGTCTTGCCAGTCAACGCGGCGCCCGCCCCCAGCAGATGGTCGACCGCCCAGGCGTCGGCCTCTGCTACCTCATGCGTGGCGGCCCAGTCCGGATTGCCGCAGCCGGTCACGGTGCCTGCGACATCAAACAAGTCCTTCACCGCAAAGGTCAGGCCTGAGAGCGGCCCTGACCGGTTTGGACCGCGCTGGATGATGGGGCCTGGAACGAAGGCGCCGAGCGTGTCTTGCACTGTGTTTTCCCGATTGAAAGGCAAGCGCGCCCGATCGAGCGCGCTAGCCGTCGCCTCATTCCTTGTAGAGCTTGCGGAAGTCGGGATGGGTGTGGAACCAGTACTCAAAGCCCTTGACGTTCTTCTGGACCGCGTAGTCCGCAAAGCGGGTGTAGAGCGGAATGCGCGGCAGATCGGTCATAACGATGTCGACCATCTTGTTCAGACTGGTCTTGTAGATCTCGGGGTCGCGCGTGAAGCGCGCCTCGTCGATCACCTTGTCGAGGCTGGGGTTGACGTAATTGGCGGTATTGAAGACCGAGTTGTTGCCGCCATGGAACGTCCAGAAGAAGAAGTAGTCGGGGTAGTCGAGCCAGCCGTAGAATTCGGCGATGACCATCGGCATCGTCTTGCTGGCCATCTGGGCGAACCAGTTCGAGCCCGGCACCTTCTCGATCGTGAGCTCGACACCAATCGTCTTCAGCGCTTCCTGGATCAGGATGGCGGTCGGCTCACGCACGGTCGATTCCGACAGATCGATCGACAGCGTGGTCTTGAAGCCGTTGGGGAAGCCGGCCTCGGTCAGCAATTGCTTAGCCTTCGCGAGATCCTGGCCATGCTTGATCGGAACCGGCCACGTCGCATCCGGATAGGGTTTATCCGGGTCGCCGCCAAACATCGGCTTGGCGCGGTTATAGAGCGCGGAGCTGACGATTTCCTTGTAAGGGATGGCGTAGGAGATCGCTTCGCGCACTTTGGGATTGTCGAACGGGGCGATCTTGACGTTCATGTCGACGAACACGAGGTCGTTTTGCACGGGCACACCGATGATCGCGACCTTCCCCTGCTCTGCCAGTTCGGCATAGTCCTTCGGGGGCAGGCCGACCGACATATCGACGTCGCCCTTTTCCAGCAGCGCACGGCGCGTGCCGGCCGAGGCGATCTGCCGATAGATCACGCGCTTGAGCTGGGGTAGCGGGCCGGACTTCCAGGCGTCGAACCGAGTAAACACGGTCTGCTGACCGGGTGACCAGGACTCGACTTTGTAAGCACCACCGCCGCAATCATTGCGTGATACCCACTCGAACGCCCAGGGGTCCTGTGGCGTTGCATGCTTCTTGGCGAGCTCTGAATTGACGATGACGGGCACGGGAACGACGAGGTCGGGCATCGTCAGCTTGTTGAACTGGTCGAAGGTCGCTTTGAATGTGTGATCGTCGACCACTGTGAACTGTTCGGGCTTGACCAGCGATCCCGCCGCCATTTGCACCGCCGGAAAGCCGCCGGCGGCGATAGCGCGGTCGAACGACCATTTGACGTCCTTGGCCGTGACCGGGCTGCCGTCGTGGAACGTGGCATCCTTGCGCAGGTGGAAGATGTAGGTCTTGCCGTCCTCGGCGGCTTCCCAGCTTTCGGCCAGCTCCGGGGTCATGACCTTGGCATCGTACGACACCGTGCCATCCGCCAGCTTCTTCTCGCCATGGCTGACGAGCCGGTCGTAGGCCTGCCACACCACCATGCGGCTGTGATCGTTGGCGGTCGGCACCATCGTGTCGAGGCCGTTGGGGCCCATCTCGGACACGATGACCATCGTGTCCTTGGCGATTTCGGCCGCAAGTGCGGGTGCGCCGGGCAAGGCAGCGGACGCTGTGAGCAGCGCCGCTGTGAGAAGTCTACGATCGAGCCTCATGTCGTGCATTCTCCTTGATATGTGAGTGGGAACGTGACGGCAGCATCAGAGACCGAGGTCGCCCAGCAGCTTCGGCCATTTGTGAGCCCACGGACGCGCTTGTTCGAACGCACCGGAGGCTGCGAGCACGGTGCGGTCCGCCAAATGGCGGCCGATGATCTGCATGCCGACAGGCAGGCCGGTCTCGGTGAAGCCGGCGGGAACGGTCGCCGCCGGCTGACCGGTCAGATTGCAGATGAAGGTGAAGCAGAGCCAGTCGCCGGTCGTGACCATCTTCTCTTCGATGATCTCGGGGCCCTGCATGTAGAGAGGGAACGCTGGCACTGCAAGCGTCGGCGTGATCAGCAGGTCGTAGTTGGCCATGAACCGCCACATGCGATTGCAGACCATCTGGCGCATCATCTTGGCGTCGGTGAATTCCTCCGCGGTCCACTGTCGCTGCAGCAGCGCGACGAGATGCGGCGACATCTCCTTTTCGTGCCCCTTCATCATGCGGCGCATGCCGGTCAGATCAGTGTCGCCGGCAACGATGGTCCAGAATTGCGGGAACGGATCGTCCCATCCGGGACTGGCGCGCTCGACTGTGCAGCCGAGATCAGTCTCGAACACGCGCACCGCCTCGGAGACGACGCGGCGCACCTCCGGGTCAACAGGCGCATAGCCCCAGTCTTCGCTATAGGCGATGCGAAGGCCCTTGATGCTTTCCCTGGTGGCAGCGACATAGTCGAAGTCGGCGGCCGGAATCGAATAGCGATCGCGCGGGTCAGGTCCGGTGATCACCTTGAGCATCAGCGCCGAGTCGGCCACGGTCCGGCTCATGGGGCCGACGTGTTCGAGCGATTCCCAGCTTGACACGCCGGGATAGCGCTCATCGCGGCAACCTGGGTAGAGCGGCACCCGGCCCATCGAGGCCTTGATTCCGTACAGTCCGCAGAGTGCAGAGGGAATCCTGATCGATCCGCCGCCATCGGAACCGATCGCAAATGGCGCGACGCCCGCTGCGACCGATGCACCCGAGCCGGCGCTCGATCCGCCGGACGTCATGTCGAGATTCCAGGGATTGCGCGTGGCCGGGAAAACAGGATTGTGACCGACGCCGCTGTAACCGAACTCCGGCACATTGGTCTTGCCGATGATGACGGCGCCAGCGTCCTTCAGCCGTTCAACCACGATGTCATCCTCATCAGGCACGAAGTCCCGATAGAGGGGCGAGCCCATCACGGTCAGGATGTCCTTGGTGGCGACGAGATCCTTGATTCCGATCGGCACGCCCGCCAGCAGGCCCGGATCCTTGCCGGCTGCAATCTTGGCGTCGACCGCGGCGGCGGCGGCGCGTGCCACATCGGGCGTCGGCGTGCAGAAGGCATGGATGTGGGGTTCGAGCTTCTCCATGCGGCGCAGAACGGCTTCCGTGACCTCGGCGGCAGAAAGCGTCTTGTCCCTGACTTTCGCCGCGACGGTCATGGCATCCATACGGCAGATCTCGTTGTCAGCGCTCATCGGTTTCTCCAGGTGGTGAAGGAGCAAAATGGCAGGCGGCGAAGTGGTCCGGACCTACCGCGCGAAGTGGCGGCATAACCCTGGTGCAAATATCCGCCCCCTTGGGACAGCGGCCGTAGAAGCGGCAAACGTTCGGATCCGGATCGATGGGGCTGCTCGGACTGCCGTCGAGCCTGACCCGCGCTTCTCCGCGCCGTGCCGGATCCGGGATCGCCGCAACGAGGGCCTGCGTGTAAGGGTGAAGCGACGCCGTGAAGAGCGTCTCGGCCGGCGCGATCTCGACGATCTTGCCAAGATACATCACGACCACACGCGAGCAGAGAAGCCGCACTACGTTGAGATCGTGCGACACGAACAAATAACTCATCGACAACCGGGCGCGCAGGTCGGCGAGCAACCGCAGGATCACGGCCTGGACCGACACGTCAAGCGCAGAGGTCGGTTCGTCGAGGATCAGCAGCGAAGGTTCGACCGCGACGGCACGCGCGATGCCGACGCGTGCGCGCTGGCCGCCGGACAGCTGATGCGGATAGCGCTGCAGCAGCTCTTCCGGCAATCCGACCAGTGCGGCCGTGGCGCGCACGCGCTTGTCCAGCTCAGCGCCGTTGGTCATCCCGAGCAGCCGCTTCAGCGGATCGGCGATTGCCTGAAAAGCGCGAAACGAGGGATTGAGGCTTTCGGTCGCGTCCTGGAACACGACCTGAATGCGCCGCCGGCTCGGCGAGGCTGCAAATTGGGCTTGCGTCACGGCGGTGAGATCCTCACCACCGATCAGGACCTGGCCGACCGTCGGATCGATCAGCCGGCCAAGCAGGCGAACCATGGTGGATTTGCCGCAGCCGGACTCACCGACCAGGCCGACGCTTTCGCCGGCACCGATGGTCAGATCCACATCGTCGACCGCATGCAGCCGCGCGCCGCGCCCTCTCCGCTTGATCGGGTAAAACTTGGACAGCGATTTGACTTCGAGCAGCGGCATCATGACAGCGGAAACCGGCAGCGCACGAGGTGCGCGGGCGACAATTCGGTCCAGGGCAACTCCGCCTCGTCACAGATCAGCTGCCGCCGCTCACAGCGGCCGCTGAAGCGGCATGGCGGCAACGCACCGCGCAAATCGGGCAGATGACCGGGAATAGAATTGAGGTCGTCCAGACGGGATTCGGGCACGGGCGTGGCAGCCAGCAGCTGGCGCGTATAAGGATGTGCCGGATGCTGCAGGAGCGCCTCAGTCGTCCCGATCTCGACAATGTGCCCGGCGTGCATGACCGCGATCCGATCGCAATACTCGCCGGCTAGGCCGAGGTTGTGCGTAATCAACAGCGTCGACATCCGCGTCGACCGGCTCATCTCCCTGATAAGATCCATGATGACGGCTTGCGTCGTTACATCGAGCCCCGTCGTGGGCTCATCGGCAATCAGCACGGACGGCGTGCAGGCCAGCGCCATCGCGATCATCACGCGCTGGCACATGCCGCCCGAGAGTTCGAACGGATAGGCGTCCGCCCGACGTTCGGGATCGGGGATGCGGACCCGCGCCAGGGCCGCAATCGCCGCTTTCTTGAGATCGCGGCTCGGCAAGCCGGCATGCTCCTGCAGCACGTCCTCAATCTGCTTGCCGATCTTGCGGATCGGATTGAGCGCCGTACGGGGGCTCTGAAAGATCATCGCCATCTCGCGCCCGCGAATCTCGCGCATGGCCTCTGGCCGCGCGGCCAGAAGATCGATTCCGCCCATCGTGATGCTGCCCTTGGTGATCCGCGCGGCTTCATCGTTCAGGCCCATGACGGTGTAGGCGGTAACCGATTTTCCGGACCCGCTTTCACCGACCACGCCGACGATCTCGCCGCGCGTCACGGACAGGCTCACGCTGTCGAGTGCGCGCACCACGCCGTGACGGGTACGAAATTCCAGGGAGAGGTCGTCGATCTCGAGCTGTGCCATCAGACGCGCTTCCTCGGATCGAGCAGGTCGCGCAGTCCGTCGCCCAGCATGTTGAAGGAAAACACCGCGAGCACGAGCGCCGCGCCCGGGAACATGAAGGCCCACCACTCGCCGGAAATGATGTAGCTCGCGCCTTCCGACACCATGATGCCCCACTCCGGCGTCGGCGGCCGCACCCCGAGTCCGATGAAGGACAGGCCGGCGGCGTTGAGGATCGCCCAGCCCATGTTGAGCGAGGCCTGCACCATCATCGGCGGCAGAATGTTCGGCACGATGTGGTTGACGAGAACGCGCAGCGCTCCGTTGCCGCCCATGCGCGCCGCCTCGACATAGCCGAGCTCGCGCCGCACGTTGACCTCGGCGCGCGCGAAGCGGCAGTAGAATGGCAGGTTAATGATCATCGTGGCGATGATGATGTTGGCGACGCTGTTGCCGAGCGCCACCACGATGCCCATCGCCAGCACGAACAGCGGGAACGCCATGATGGTGTCCATGGCGCGGCCAATGATGCGGTCGGTCCAGCCGCCGAAATAGCCGGCCATAGAGCCCAGCGCGAGGCCCACTACGAACGACAGCGCTACCGCCGAAACCGCCATGCCGAGGTCGAGGCGTGTCGCCACGATGACGCGGCTGAGGATGTCTCGGCCAAGCGCATCGGTGCCGAACGGATGCAGCGCACTGGGTCGCGCCAGCTTGGTGGTGGCGGAGGTCAGCAGCGGATCATAGGGCGCGATATAAGGGCCAAAGATCGCGAACAGCGCGAGCAGCGCCAAAATGATCACGGCGACCAGTGTCAGGCGATTTTCGCCGAAGGCATAACCGGTGTTGCGGGCGAGCGTGATGATGCTCATCGCTCAGCCCTCGTACCGGACGCGGGGATCGACCAGCGTCGCGAAGATGTCGACAGCGAGATTGAGCAGAACGTAGAGCACCGCCATCATCAGGACGAAGCCCTGCACTGCGGCGTAGTCGGAGGCTATTACGGCCGATACCGCATAGGCGCCGACGCCCTGCCAACCGAACACCTGTTCGATCAGGACGTTGGAGCCAAGCAGGAACGAGAACACCATGCCGAGAACGCTGCTCACGGGTAGCAGCACGTTGCGGAATGCGTAGGTCATCAGGATCTTGCGGACCGGCAGTCCGCTGGCGCGCGCGGTGCGGATGAAATCGCTGCCCAGCGCCTCCAGCATCGCTGCCCGCGTGATGCGCGCGATCGGCGCCAGCGCGAACAGGCCGAGCGATATCGCGGGCAGGATCAATTGGGACAATGCCGCGCGGAGCACCGGCCAGTCACCCGCAATGAGGGCGTCGACGGTGTAGGCTCCGGTGACGTGCGGCGGCGGCGAAAAGGTAATCTCGTTTAGGCGGCCGAGCGGCTGCGGCGCCCAGCCGAGCAGGAAATAGAAGATATATACGAACAGCAGACCGACGAAGAACGTCGGAAAGGCTGCACTCACGGTGACGAGCCCGCGGCAGGCATGATCGACCCCACCGTTGATGCGGGCCGCAGCCCACACGCCCATCGGGATGGCGATGCTGATCGCGAACAGCAGCGCGAAGGACGATAATTCGAGCGACGCCGGCAGCCTTTCGATCAGATCGGTCAACACCGGCTGGCCGGTCGTGAGCGAGCGGCCGAGGTTGCCATGCGCGAGGTCAATCACATAGTGCAGGAACTGCACCGGAAGCGGGCGATCGAGTCCAAGTGTGGCGCGGATGCTCTCGATCGATGCGGCGTTCGCGGCGGGCCCAGCGAAGAAGGCCGCAGGGTCGCCGGGCAGCGCGTGCGAGATGAAGAACGTGAGAACAACAACTCCGATCAGGCTCGGGATGGTGCCCAGCAAACGTTTCCAAACGAAAGCCATCAGCGGTTCGCCTGCCGTTACTCACCGAAGCGACGGCATCGCTGCCGGAGCGCATCAACGTGATCGGGCCCCGTCAACGTCAGACGCAGCCGGGGGCAATCGACATGCATCACAGTCATGCAAAACGTTAAGCAAGCGCTATGCCAGCTCGGTCATTCCGGTGATCGAGCCGGCAAGTTCTCGAATTGGAGGTTTTTGGGATGCAACGCCGTCGCGCTCGCGCCGAAAAAGAAGCGATGCTGAGCCATCGCTGCTTCAGTTTTCGCCACATGCATCTAATTCATGCACTGGCGCGATCGCCTCAGTGGACCTGCGGCGTGTTGACCCAGACGATCCGCGCTTCGTCCGGCCCGACATTGCGATAACTGTTGGTCAAATAAGCCTTGAAGAAGAAGGAGTCGCCGGCCGTCATCAGATATGTGGTGTCGTCGACGGTGAGTTCGATGGTTCCTGACACGAGGTAGCCGACGGCTTCGCCCCGATGGGTGATGAGGTCGACCTTCTCGCCGCCCGGGGCGACCACATGAATGTTGCCCTCGAGCAAATTGCCCGCGGCGATCGGCACCAATCGCTCATAGGTCACACCGGTGCCGCCGCGCAGTGCGTCCAGCGGCACCTTGAGCCGGTCCTCAGGCTTCTGCACCAGCTTGTAGTCGTCGATCTTTAGGCCAAAAAACGAGGCCATGTCTCGGTCGAGCGCGTGGACCATCTTGTCGAGCATGGGCAGCGACGGCATGACCTTGCCGGCCTCGATCTTGGAAATCATGCTCTCGTCACATCCGACGACCTGCGCCAGGTCTCTCATGCGCAGCCCCTTGGACAACCGGGCACGCCGGAGGCGCGGACCAATATTCAACGCGTTGTTTTCGGACGTCACGTTACGTTCCCAGCAATGCAAGCGGGCCAATACTATGCATATAAATCACATGATTTACCAGCACGTCGCGGCGAATCCAGAGCAAATTGGAGAAGCCGCCCCCTCGCCCGCATAAAGGCGGCCTTGGCCGAAAACGAGAGTTTGTCAGATTTATGCTCCGCGGGACTTCGGGTCTCGCCAGCATCGATGCGTGGCCTCGGGTGTATCGGCGTAATGTCGAACTCCGGCGCGGCAAGGCCTGACAGCACGTGCGTGGGAACGTACATCTCACGGACGATTGGTTGAGGCCCACTGCGAATAGTTTCCGGTGCCGAACCGGTCGAGCGGCGGCGCCGCCGTTTTCTGTGTTAGACGACCGCGCTAGGAAAGCCCGCTACTGTGAAGGGTTTCGGACGCCGGCCGCCGAATGTGCCGCGCCGTCAGTCATGCGGCCGGCATCCGAAACCCTTCACACTTTCAGACATGGCTCGCTTGCTTCCTCTGAGATGGCAACGGCCCGGTTTGGTGAGGAGCGTGCTTTCCCAAATGAGGTTTAGCTCTCACCAAATCCGCGGGATAAGCCGCCATCGGACTAGCGCGGCGTAATCCGAATAGCCCGCAAGGTCTACCTGAAGAATTCGATCCTCCGTGATGGTGCGATAGAGCAGAAACGGCAGGCTGAAGATCACAACGAGCGCGGCAGCGAGCCAAGATCCGAGTGCGGGTCCGCTCGCCACCATAATTAGAATCCCGGCGGTGTATCCGGGATGGCGAACGAAGGCGTAGGGTCCCGTGGTGACGACGTACTGACCGCGGTCGGTCTGGATGCGAATAGCGGAGGAGAAAAACCGGTTCACGCGCATAGCCCATAGTGCCAGGGCGTAACCGGACCCGACCGTGAACAGGCAAACGCCTTGCAGCCAGTCGGGCACATTGTCGCTCCAATGGAAACGGCCACGGTCAAGCCCGGCAACGATCCAATGCATGAACAGAACCAGCGAGAAGACCTTCAGCGCGAGCGGCGGCTTCTCGCCGCCCGGCCGCATGCGTTCGCGCAGGAGGTCCGGATCGAGCGCCGCGAACGAAACGATCATGACGACGGCGAAGATTGCGAGATACGCCCAAAAGCCCGGGATGGCGACCGTGCCGGCTGCTGCGAACAATGCGGCGGCCGCGGCGACCACGAACAAGCCTGCCTTGAGGTAAGCCGAGACTGGCATCCGCTAGTTTACCATTTCAGAGGAAGCGAAGTGGTGCCACGCATGACCCTAAGATCGTGCGGTCGGTATCGTCACTTCAAGAATAGCCCGGCAACATTCATCAGGATGCCGGTCGTCGGGATGTCCCACACGAGCGAACGAGCTAACGGCAGGTCCGCCATATACAGGATTGCGTAGAGGATGCGACCTCAAAAGTAGAAGTGGGCTCCCCACACGGTGAGCCAACTGTGCGTGTTCGTCACGGTCACGACAAGAATTGCAGCGGCGAAGAATGGAAAGGTCTCAAAATAGTTTCGGAGTGCTCGTTCAGCCCTTCCGGCAACGCCGGTGAGCGGCGGAACACTGTGCTCCCTTGAGCTGGCAGTCCACCAATAGCCTCGTTGCCAGCTCTGCAGGTGCGACACGATGATAATGTGCACGATGCCGAGGACTACGCTTCCGGCGAGCAGGACGAGTTCGATGGTCATACAAGACCGTATACCCTCAGCCGCGTGGATGTCTGTTGAGGGTCATTCTCGACGGATTCAGCGGGGTTGTCGGCAGGTTGAATGTCCGCTTCTGCCCGTTCGGCGGGCAAAAGCAATCCTTTGGAGGGCCGCGCCTTTTCAAAGGTACTTTGGGAAATCCAAAACCGCGCGGGTAGATCGTGTCCCTGAGCGTGGTGTAACTGGCGGCGGGGCACCGCGTTCGCCGGCAAGAGCCGGACTGGTCAGCTGGCGATAGCCGGGAGACTGACGGTTGGATCATCGCTCAACGGCGCGATGGTTTCCAGCGTCATGTAGCGGGCGCGCTGGACGGCCCATTCATCGTTCTGTTCGAGCAGGATCGCGCCGATGAGACGGACGATGGCGTCTTCATTGGGGAAGATACCGACCACCTCGGTGCGCCGCTTGATCTCGCCGTTGAGGCGCTCGATCGGGTTGGTCGAGTGCAGCTTGGTCCGGTGCTGCGGCGGGAACGTCATATAGGCCAGCACATCGGTCTCGGCCTCGTCGAGGAAGCCGGCAAGCTTGGGCAGCTTGGGGCGGAGCTGGTCGGCGACCTTCCGCCATTGCGCTCGTGCGGCTTCCGCATCGTCCTGGGCAAAGGCGGTTGCGATGAAGGCAGAGACGACACGCCGTCCGCTCTTGCCGGCGTGCGCCAGCGCGTTACGCATGAAGTGCACGCGGCAGCGCTGCCAGCTGGCATTGAGCACCTTGGCGACGGTCGCCTTGATGCCCTCATGGGCGTCGGACACGACCAGCTTGACGCCGCGCAGGCCGCGGCGAGCGAGCTTGCGCAGGAACGCCGTCCAGAACGTCTCGGCCTCGGAAGGGCCGATGTCCATGCCGAGAACTTCGCCCCGGCCGTCGCTGTTGACGCCGACCGCGACAATCACCGCGACCGACACGATGCGCCCCTGCTGGCGCACCTTCACGTAGGTGGCGTCGATCCACAAATACGGCCAGTCGCCCTCGATCGGACGGGCGAGGAACGCCTTCACCTTGTCGTCGATCTCGGCACAGAGCCGGCTCCCTGGCTCTTGGAGATGCCGCTCATGCCCATGGCCTGCACGAGATCGTCGACGGAGCGGGTCGAGACGCCCTGCACGTAGGCTTCCTGCACCACAGCGGTGAGCGCCTTCTCGGCCATGCGGCGGGGCTCCAGGAAGCCCGGGAAGTAAGAGCCCTTGCGCAGCTTGGGGATGCGCAGTTCGACCGTGCCGGCGCGGGTCTCCCAGGTCCGGTCGCGGTAGCCGTTGCGCTGGGCCAGACGCTCGGGGCTCTTCTCGCCATAGGCGGCTCCGGTCTGGCCTTCGACTTCCAGCTCCATCAGACGCTGGGCGGCAAAGCCGATCATCTCGCGCAGCAGATCGGCATCAGGGGTCTTCTCCACGAGCGTGCGGAGGTTCATCATCTCGTCGGTCATCGGTGGTTCCTCGAATCAGGTTGGTGTCAGCAACCCGACCCTACCGGCGAACCGCCGGTGACCACCGCAAAGCCGCCCGCCCGCTACGGCGCTACGTGAGGGCGCGCGTGCGGGCGGCTTTGCTCTACCGAGCTACACCATCACTGGGGACACGACCCGCGGGTACGCCGGACCGCCCGCCTTTTGCGTATTTCGGGACCGCGTTTTGGGGCTTTGATTCCTCGCAAACTCCACGCGAACGGAGCTGGTTAGGGCGTTTAATGGCGAATCGACCGTTCGGCCATTTTGCTTGAAATCCACGAGGCGACCGGCGTCGTCGGCACGATGGTGACGGCGCCGTTTGCGCCGTTTGGGTTGGTTTTAAAGCAAGCGCAGCGGTAACGGCCCCGCCGACGGCAGCGCACAATCCGCCGTGAGCGAGGAACTGAAGTTGTTTAACTTGCGTTGCCCAAGATGGATAAAAACTGCCCAATCTGCTTCGGCATCGGGTGGGTTTGCGAGAACCATCCGCACCTTGCATGCAGTAAAGATCGGCTGTCTGTGCGGAGCCAGAATTCCGTGAGGGTATGAATAACCGACCGCAGGCGATTGCCTGACGGTGCGATATTTAGGGTGTTTCAGATGCCCGGTCCGAACGAGGAAGAAATACGCACTCGGGCTTATAAGCTTTGGCAGGAGGCCGGCCAACCACACGGTGAGATGGATAACTTCTGGTATCGGGCCGAAAAAGAGCTTCTCGTAGAGAAATGTCGGAAGGGCGAGAAGTGCATCCCGCAAGTCGAAAACGGATAGCATACCAGCTTCCTCCATTGCGGGCGGCAGCAGCTCCAAATCGGCTCCCGCGTCCGATGCGCAAGTGAAATTCGCCAGGCGGTGGCTCCTCTCCACACATTGCGCTGCTCCTAGTCGGCGACCCAAGTGTCGATGCACTCGCGATGCAGGCGCGTGGTGGTGCCACCGTGGTGCATGTCGACGGTTTCGCCCGGCTTGTTGAGGCGAATGCAATGCGTTGCGGATTTAAAAGTCTAGGTCCGGGCCATAAACGGCCCTACAGGCGGCAAATCATGGATGCACTGGCGAGCAAGCCGGCCGTGGAAGCATGGCCGGTTGACCGTTTACGGCCCTACGAGCGCAATTCGCGCCGGCACTCGCCCGAGCAAATCGAGCAGATCGCGGCCTCAATCAAGCAATGGGGTTGGACAATGCCGATCCTCGCGGCCGATGACGGCATGGTGCTCGCCGGGCACGGCCGATTGGCCGCCGGCAAGCTGTTAGGATTTACCGAGGTGCCGGTCATTGTCGCGCGCGGTTGGACCGATCAGCAGAAGCGCGCCTATGTCATCGCCGATAATCGCCTGACCGATGCCAGCGATTGGGATGACGAGATGCTGCGGCTCGAATTGGCCGACCTCGTGGAGGACGGTTTCGAGATCGCGCTGACCGGCATAACCGAGGACGAGCTTTCGCGGCTATCGGTCGGGGTCGGCGAGTTAGAGCGGATGCCCGAATTGCCGGACGGCGATCGGTCGCCATTCCGCGACATGACGTTCATTCTGTACGGGGATCAATTCGGGCTCGTCGAGCGCGCCATCGCCAGGGCGACCAAGCCGCGCGACCCGAACAATCCCAATCGCTCGCCACAAGGCAATGCGCTCGCCTCGATCTGCGCCGAATATCTAGGGCGCGTCTCATAAATCGAGTTTGTTATTCTAGAGGTCCGCTATGCCCCGATACTGACCAATTACCGCAACGCAACGAAATGGTGCGATGGGCCAGAGGCGGAAGTCTCGCACTCGGCTTGATCGCTTCGAACGCAGGCCTGGCAATGCGACTGGCTGTCCCAGCGCGAGCCCTTGCACGGCCGGCTTCTCTTCTGAGACCCACAGGATTCATAGGCTGGCCTTGAACTCCTCCCACCGCGCTTCGCGCTCATCCTGATAAGCGGGATTCAGCTCGGCGATCATATCCTCGCGACGTAGTGGCTGGCCGCAACTCTCACAGACGGGGCCAAGGCCCGTCGACTTGCCGCATGTCCGGTGGATGTAGTTGATAGCGCGGCCTTCCCGCGGCGACTTGCACCATATCTCGCCCCAGCCCCGCAGCGCCTGCAGCACAGGATAGAAGGCCTCCCCCTTCTCCGTCAGGTGATACTCGTGACGCCGCGGTCGCTTGTTGTAGATGCGTCGCCTGACGAGCCCGTTGGCTTCCAAGCTCTTCAATCTCGCCGCGGCCATTTGCGGCGTAGCTCCGGTCTGGGCCTGGATCTCCTCGAAGCGATGACTGCGCATGAAGAGTTCGCGCAGGATTAGCACCGTCCAGCGGTCGCCCACGACCGTCTCGGAGCGGGCGACCGGGCAAAGCGTCTGGGAAACAACGGCTTTTTGGTTCTTCATCACGTTTTCTTCATCGCGGGTTGTAACTATGATTTTCATAGTAACATAGGACATCATTGAAGCCGAAGCAACCGGCCGCGCTGCGGCCCAAGGAGACGGACGATGATTGAGACCCAATACCCTCGCGGCAGGACCGCATTGCTGCTCGTCGATCCCTACAACGACTTCCTGTCGGAGGGCGGGAAGGTTTATCCGCACCTCAAGCCGGTCGCCGATGAGGTTGGCCTCCTCGATAACCTGCGCCGGCTGGACGGTGCCGTGCGCGCGGCTGATATCCAGGTCGTCATCGTCCCGCACCGGCGCTGGGAGCCGGGCGATTACGAGGACTGGGACCATCCAAACCCCACCCAGCGACTGATCATGCAGCGCCACAGCTTTGCGCGCGGCGAATGGGGCGGCGAATGGCATTCCGATTTCACGCCGAAGCCTGGCGACATCGTCGCCAAGGAGCATTGGGGACAAAGCGGCTTCGCCAACACCGACCTGGACTTCCAGTTGAAGCAGAAGGGTATCACCCACGTGATCGTGATCGGCCTGCTCGCCAACACCTGCATCGAGTCGACAGCTCGCTTCGCAATGGAGCTCGGCTATCACGTGACGCTGGTGCGCGACGCCACCGCCGCCTTCTCGCACGACATGATGCACGCTGCGCACGAATTGAACGGCCCCACATTCGCCCACGCCATCGGGACGACGGCCGAGGTGATGGCGGCCTTGCCTAAGACGTAACCCGCGCCCTGCGCGCCAGCGCACTTATCATGAAAGGTGAACTCAAATGACCCTGACAGGAAAGCTTTTCATCGGCGCCGCAGACATCGCGGCCAGCGAAGGAACGATGAACGCGCTCAACCCCGCCACGAACCGCGAAATCGAACCCGGCTTTGCCCTCGGCGGTCGCGCGGAAGTCGACCTGGCCGTGCGGCTCGCCGAACAAGCGTTCGACGGCTACAGCCACACGACGCTTGCGGAGCGCGCAGCGTTCCTGGGCCGGATCGCCGACAATCTCGATGCTGTGCGCACAGAGCTTGCCGAGCGCGCCGCGCAGGAGACCGGCCTGCCCGCGGTGCAGCTCGAGGCCGAAGCGACCAAGGCGGCGACCCAATTCCGGCAATTCGCCGAGGTCGTCCGCAAGGGGCGCTTCCTGCAGGCGACGATTGACCCGGCCCAGCCCGAGCGCCAGCCCCGCCCGCGCATGGACCACCGCATGCAGAAGATCGCGCTCGGTCCCGTTGCCATCTTTGGTGCAAGCAATTTCCCGATCGCCTATTCGGTCGCCGGCGGCGACACCGCCTCTGCGCTCGCGGCGGGCTGCACCGTGGTGTTGAAAGCGCACAACGCTCACCCCGGGGCGTCGGAGATCATGGCCCGTGTCATCCGCAAGGCGGTCCAGGATAGCGGCCTGCATCAGGGCGTGTTCTCGATGGTGCGCGGGGCGGGCAATACCGTCGGCGAGGCGCTGGTCGACCATCCGCTGATCAAGGCCGTGACTTTCACCGGATCGGAAGGCGGCGGCATGGCGCTCTATCGACGCGCCCAGCTGCGGCTGGAACCGATCCCGGTCTTTACCGAAATGACCAGCGTCAACCCGACTTTCATCCTGCCACAGGCCCTGTCGTTGCGCGGAGCCGAGATCGGCGACGGCTTCGCCGAACGGATGCTGGTCAATGTCGGACAGGCATGCCTAAAGCCCGCTATCCTTCTGGGCATTGAAGGGCCCGGCTTCGAAGCCATGCGCGAGAGCTTGTCGGCGCGCATCGCTTCTGCCCCTGCGCGCCCTATGCTGACCCCGGGCATCCATAGCGCCTATCTGCAAGGCCTCGACCGGCAGCAGGCGAGCGGTGCTCGCCGCACCGCAGAGGGGGCGGCGCCGTCCCAAGATCTCGACGGCCGCTCGGCCCTGCTCGAGATCGACGGCGCACGCTTCCTGGCCGATCCCAGGCTTGCGGAGGAAGTGTTCGGCCCCGCCGCCCTGCTCGTGAAGGTCCGCGACGCAGAGGAGTTGATCGCCATTGCCATGGCCTTCCGCGGCCAGCTTTCGGCGAGCATGCATCTGGAAAACGCCGACACTTCACTGGCGCAGCGTCTGCTCCCCATCCTGGAGCGACGCACCGGTCGCATCGTTGTCAACGCCTTCGCGCATCCGCAGGAGGTCTCTTATGCCTCGATCCACGGAGGTCCCTTCCCCGCGACCTCGGACAGCCGCTTCACCTCGGTCGGCATGAGCGCGATCGATCGGTTTTTGCGGCCGGTCTCTTACCAGGGTTTTCCGGACACGCTGCTGCCCATGGCGCTGCGCGAGGCCAATCCGCTCGGCGTGCCCCGGCTGGTCGACGGAGGCGTGGTCACTCGCCGTTCCCCCGCTGCCCGGAACGACCAAGAGACAATTAGGTGGCGCGGCGATGGCGCGCCTGCCGACCAACGAGCATTCGCTCGAGCATCGAAGCGACCCAACTTCCAAGGCGCGAGCCGGTAACCTCAGGAGAGAATGCAATGACCATGCTCATCAAAACGCCGGCGACAGAAGCCATCAACCCGGACAGACGCAAGTTCTTGACCACCGCTGCGCTGGGAATAGCCGCGGCCGGCGCAGCCAGCCTGTTTCCCGCGCATCCGGTGTCGGCCGCCACGGGCGATGCAATCCGCCCCTTCCGCATCAACTTTCCTGAAGAGGCGCTCGTCGACCTGCGCAGGCGCATCGACGCGACAAACTGGCCTGAACGCGAGACTGTCCCGGACCAATCGCAAGGCGTGCAACTCGCGACGATGCGGGAACTGGCGCGCTATTGGGCGACGGATTACGACTGGCGGAAGGTAGAGGCGCGGCTCAATGCCTTGCCGCAGTTCATCACCGAGATCGACGGGCTGGACATTCATTTCATCCACGTTCGTTCGAAGCACGAAGGTGCGTTGCCGCTCATCGTCAACCACGGATGGCCCGGCTCGATCATCGAGCAGTTGAAGATCATCGATCCCTTGACCAACCCCACGGCATACGGCGCGAGCGCATCGGACGCTTTCCATTTGGTCATTCCGTCAATGCCGGGATACGGCTTTTCGGGCAAACCGAAGAGCACCGGCTGGGGTCCCGAGCGGATGGCCCGAGCATGGGCAGAACTCATGAAGCGCCTCGGCTACACCAGTTACGTCGCTCAAGGCGGCGACTGGGGAGCGTTTGTTGTCGATCAAATGGGCTTGCAGGCTCCCGCGGGACTGCTCGCCATCCACACCAACATGCCCGCCACCGTCCCGGCTGACGTCGACAAGGCTCTTAAGGCCGGCGAGCCGCCGACGACCGGTCTGTCAGCTGAGGAACGACGCGCTTATGAGCAACTGGTCAGGACTTTCAAGCAAGTCGACTATGCCAGGTTGATGGCGTCGCGCCCGCAAACCCTCTACGGCATCGCGGATTCGCCCGTTGGCCTCGCGGCCTGGCTGCTCGACCACAATGACGCTGACGGCCAACCGGCGGCGGCGGTCGCTTCGGCACTAACCCGGGCGACGAGTGCCACTGGGGAGCTGACGCGCGACGAGATCCTCGACAACATCACGCTGTACTGGTTGACGAAGACCGGGGTCTCTGCGTCCCGTCTTTACTGGGAATACAAGGGCGGCTTCTTCAATGCGAAGGGCGTCCACATCCCGGTGGCCGTGAGCGTTTTTCCAGGCGAGCAGTATCAGGCGCCGCGGAGTTGGACGGAGCGGGCGTATCCCAAGCTCATCTATTACAACAAGGTCGATAAAGGCGGGCACTTTGCAGCCTGGGAACAGCCGCAGCTCTTTTCTGAAGAGGTGCGCGCAGGCTTCCGATCGCTGCGCAAATCGCTTGAAGACTTCGGCGCGCGCCATCACGCGCGCGCCGAGCGCCACTCGTAACGCGGAAGAGTGTCTGACACCCGACGTATATTCACCCCTCTCCCGACCGCGCCTGGATGAGTTTGTCGCACGTCTTGTGGCCGAGCACCGAAGCATCGGAATGAGAATTCCAATCGGCATTCCTCGGTTTGACTAGCCCTCGCCTTACGTACATCGGCGACGGCAAGAGGTAGACCTGGTCACCGCCGACAGGTGCTGCGCATCGCCAGTTTTCTGGCATGCGCCCGCTCAGACATGTCTGCCTTGGGTCACTCTCGACCGAGTCTGCGGGCCTCGCCTTCCATTTGATGTCTGCTTTACCCCAAAAGCAACCGGTGCCGGGGCGGGGTCCCCTCGGGTTCATCGGGCGGGCGATGCCCCAGTGGTGATCTACCGGAAATAAATTCAGACAGCATCTGGACACGGAGGTCGCGATGAACACGCACGGTGGAAGCTGCCTGCTAGCATTCGTCGTGGTGATTGTGCTGGCCGCCATCGGGCTGGCCGCAGCGGTCTTCTGATATCGGCCGGCCCAAGCACGCCAAACAGGCGCACTCATCATCGGCTCAAGCCCGACTAAAGCCGTCCACCGCCAGCGTGATCTTGTGCGCGGTATGGTCAATGGTGATGCAGTTTATCTTTGTCAGCGCGCCGCTGGTCCTGAAGAACAGTTCGTGGTGGAGCTTTAGTTCGGCGTCGATTTGGTGGTGCCCTTTGACAAGCGTGCCATCGAGGTTGGTCTGGCCCACTTCATCGCCGGCTTCGTTCACGATTGTTCGGATCATTTCGTCTTTGATGGGTTTCATTTCCGCCTCCTACAACGTTGTGCCGGTCCCGGCGTTCGAACCAGACGTACCCAAACACGATACGATCGGCGGGCGCATCAAGCTCTATGTGCAGGAGAACTTCCCGGAGGCTTAGAGCCTGACGGCCTGCATCGCTCCGGGCTCGCCTGACATGGCGCGCTGCGGACTACCGAACCGGTCTATCGTGATCCATTCGCGGTCAAATGTCGGCTCATACAGAGCGAAGCCGTCAGGACTGGACGTGACGACCAGCGTCTCCGGATCGAGCTTCTGTAGCTCATCTAACAGGTCTTTGACTTTCATGGCCGTGCTCGTTGCATGCGCCGCGGTGCCGGCGCGTTCGAGAACCTTGGCCATTATAGCCTCGCAGTCCTGCGCTGTCAGGACAGCGCCCCAGTCGCGCAGCTCCTGCTGGAGGGCAGCGGCCACCAACCTCACGGCGCTTGTTGCGGCTTCCTCCTTCGAGAGCGCTGCACAAGACGGCGGCTGGACGGTAAGAGCCGGATGAGCGGAGACGTTCACGTGAGCGCGGACCAAAGGGACGCTAGAAGCAACTCACGTGTATCTCCGGGGGCAGGAAATTACCCGGTGTCCCACCACCAAACCACTGCGGCACAAGACTCACCACGCCAAACAAGGCTCCGAGGGGGTCGGCCGGTTGTTGCGGACTCTGCGGGTGCAAATCACCCGCCCCAATCCGCGCCCGGAAAAACCGGATGGAGAGCAACGCTCTGAGCGCCGCCGAAGCGCTGAGGGCGGCGCGGGTCGCCGGTGTCGAATTGCGTCTCGACGGCGACGACCTAGTGTTGGAAGCCTCCGCGCCGCCGCCGGCCGAAATCCTCGATCTTCTCTCGATTCACAAGCTTGGCATCGTGGTGTTGCTGCGTCCTTGGCAAAGATGGCTGGTCGGCCGAGGACTGGCAGGTCTTTTTTGACGAGCGCGCCGGGATTGCGGAGTTCGATGGCGGCCTGCCACGCGATCGGGCTGAGGCCCGCGCCTTCGCCTGCTGCGTCGCCGAGTGGCTCAACCGCAATCTGGTGCGCTCCCCTCCCGGCCGCTGCGTCGGCTGTGGTGCAGGCGAAAGCGCCTAACGATGCGATTCTCACGACCATCCTCAAGCTTCTCCGCCGGCTCCCAATCTATCCGATGTTCGGACGCGGCTTGATGAGATTGCAGCCAGCCTATGTGCGTTCGCAGTTCGAAGACCCCGATCGTCCCGAAACATCACCCCCCGGTCCGGCAGCGATTGCAAGGCGCTGACGATGGAACTGGCGCGGAACCAGGGATGGGAAAGTCTTCGCGGCTTGATCGGCCAGGAAGCCCGCCGCCGTCGCGGCACTGATCCGCGAGGCCGATGATCTCACCGCCCCAGAATATGGAACAAAAAGATGGGAGGCTGATGACGGCCGGTCTCTCCCTCGCCGTCAATCGATTAGACCATCAACCGCGTTTGTCCGTGACTCCAGATCCAATCCTCCCGCTGCCAGACGCCGCGGGTGAGCGATCTAGCCACCGCGCCCAAGTTGCCACCACCCTCGTCCACGCTCCGCCCGTCGGAGGACGGCCGGAGGCTGGCAAAGGGGTCCAGCTCACAGCCCAAGCCCACGTTTCCGACCGCCCCCCCCATTCGATGCCACCGCTGTCGCGCATCACACCGCTGATGTGCTGGCCGATGCGCTTGTCGAGCACAGGTTGCCAGGGCACGAGTTGGAAGCCGAGGCCATCCTCGATCATGGCGAAGCGCCCGCTGACAAGCGTGGCGACGCCCGCAAGCCTCCCGGCGATCAACTCGCCCGACTTGCTCGGCATATAAGTCAGCCCGCGCTCGGCCGCCATCTGCCGCCCGACGCGACTGATCTCGGTCGCCTCAAGGCGGGCGACGAGGTCTTTCGGCGCACGAACGCGGCCGTCGGCGAGCCGGGTGGCGTGCCCCTGATCGACGAGGGCCTGGCGACGACGCTCCATCGCGTCCGTGACCTCCCGTCCAAAGCCCGCCTCCGAGAGCGGCGTCCGGTTGGGTGAGGCCAGTTCGCGGTCGAGCCAGGTCGCCCCGTCGCTGCCGATCTGGCGTTCAAGATCGAGGGTGGAGAGCGTGCGAATGGCAAAGTCCTTCGGCTGGCCAGAGGCGTCATAGGCCATGCCGCGTTCGGCGATGTCGTGGGGGATTTTCCAGTGGTCGGCGTCGATGCGCTCGACATGGCCGGCGCGGCGCAGGGCTTCGAGACGGCGGACGTGGGAGCGGATGTATGCATTCGGGTCGCCCTTGAAGCGTTCGATCTCCAGGCACGCGGCCGCCAGGTGTTCGCTCGGCCGGTAGAGGCCGCCGTTTGTTGCCGCCATGGCGCGGATGTTGAGGTCCGCAGCTCGTGGCTCCGCCTTGCTCAGCACCGGCTCGAGCGCGACGATGTGGCCGCGCTTGATCTCGTCCAGCCTGGCCGGATCGGCCGTCTCGACATAGTGGGTGCGCCCGTCCACGCCATCGATAACGAGATGCAGCCGGTCGCTCATCTCGTCGCCGGCCAGTCCTTTGGCCAGCACCCGGCCGACGACCGGCTCGGCGATCTGCCTGCCATGGCTGACGTACTGGCTGGGCCCGCGCTCGGAGGCGATGCCATGCTCGGCAAGCGCCCGGTGCATGGTCTTGATGATGTCGCCGCGCTCGCCGAGCTCCCGCAAGGTCCGCTCGGCCTTGCCCGAGAGCGTCCAGCGTCCCGGCTCGATCTCGCTGGCGAGCCCGTACCGCTCAAGCTGGCGGACGCGCCCGATCAGGTTGGCGCGGTTCTCGCGGACGAGATAGCTCGCCCCCTCGCCGGGCCTGAGATCGATGACGCCCTGGTCGCGCTGCTCGGAGGCCAGCATCTTATCGAGCCGGGTCCAGCGCTCGGCCTGCACCTCGTTGTGGAGCTTGTTCTGAAGCTCGATCTCGGTCTGTGGGCCAAGTTCGAGCGTAACCAGCTCGCTCGCCCGATGGCGGACGCCATGAGCGATATAATCACCGGCAATGTTGAGGATGCGACCATCATCGAGCACCCCGCGGACGATGACATGGGTGTGCGGATGGCCGGTGTTGTGATGATCGACGGCGATCCAGTCGAGCCTGGTGCCGAGATCAGTTTCCATCTGGCGCATGAGGTCGCGGGTGAAGCCGCGCAGATCCGCCATCTCGATGGAATCCTCCGGCGCGACAATGAAGCGGAACTGGTGGCGGTCCTCACGTCCGCGTTCGATGAACGTCTTGCCGTCCGCTTTGTTCTCAAGTGCTGAATAAGCCCGGCCTTGCTCGCCGTCGCGGGTGACTCCGTCGCGCTCGAGGTAGCGCAGATGCGCGTCGGCCGCCTTGCTCGCCGCGCCCCGCATCTTTCGCCCGCGCGACCTGCGTTGCGGGTTGAGCTTCACCACCCGCGCCTTGACCACGACTCGCCGCGAGCGGAAGCGACCACTGGAGTCCCGCTGCCAGCCGCCGCCGTCCCGAGGAAGGGACGCCGCCACCCTTGCGCCCCGGCCGCGCGCGTTGAAGCGGCCGCTGCCTTGCCCGTTCCGGCTGCCCGCCGATCCCGGGCCTCGGCCGATCTGCCCGGGGTTACCGCCGGCCTTGCGCACGGCGATCTTCACCTCAGTCAAGAAGGGCAGATAGCGCGCGTTGACGCGCGAGCCCCGGTTGCGCGCGCGGCCCGGCCTGATGCGGAAATCGTCGTGCTCATCGCTCGCCATGACGCGACGATCGGCGCGGGAATCACACCGTGCAAGACCTCAAACCATCGATCGTAGAGCGTCGCAGAATGGGTTGCGGCAGTGTAGCGATGACGAGGCATGCTACGGCGCACATTGCAAAAGACAACCGTCTTGGCCTTGAAAACAAAAGAGAAAGTCTTTGAGATGGCACCATGCGCACATGCGCAGTGCTGTCAGATGGGCTTCGCAAGGTGCCAAAAACAATGTGCAGACAATCACTTGCCGAGCCCGCGAGGTGCGAACGACAGTTCGCTTTATCTTGCCGTCTTAATCGGGCCGTCTTAATCGGGCGTCTCGTCTCTCTGCTCTGTCCCATTCTCGCTTCCTTTCTCGTTTGCGACAAGGCTCTCTGCGCCACGCCATGACACGATGCGCCGCGATGAATGCGAGTCCTGATGCGCCGTGCAATCTTCCGCGCTCATCGACGGCACAAACTCGCTGCAGCAAGGCAGCGCGGACGCCGTCGCGGCGCATCTTTCCATCGGTCTGACGGAGCCACATCACAGGCAATCCGGCGCGATCGGCAGGCATCCGAAGATGCGCCGTCGCAGGCAAGATAACGTGCGTTCCGTCGTCGTTATGCTGCACCAGTCCTCATCCGCCAGCGGCGGAGCTCCATGTTCAGGACGCGGCGATCGCCACGTCGTCAACGGGTCGATTGATCGCGCTGCTCATGCGTAAGCCCCGAGCAGTTTGCGCGCTTTGGCCGTCCGCTCGGCGCGCATCTCCGCCGCCGACGCGTCCGGATCGCCGCAGTAGAACGTGCCGGAGGTCCACATCGCGTGCATGATCACGGCGAGCTTGCGCGCCACCGCCACCGTCGCCTTGCGGTGCGAGGCGCGCTTCGCCAGCGCCAGCCCCCACGCCTTGACTTTGTCCTTCTTCTTGTAACGCGTCAGCGCGCGCTCGCCGCCTCAGCGCCCGCCGCACGTCGCCGTCACCCGCCTTGCTGATCCGCCCCTGCACGCCGACCGAAGAGCCGGACTGCCAGCGCCGTGAGGTCAGGCCAAAATACGCCGCCACGTCGCGCGAGCGCCTGAACCGCGAGGGGTCGTCGACCGCGGTCATGAAGCTCAGCGCCGCGATCGGACCGACACCGGGAATCTGCGTGAACCGCCGGCACAGCTCGTGCCCGGCGACATGTCGAGGCGATGAGCTGGACGGCATCGGGCATGCCAGGCATGCCGCGCCCCTCGGTCTTTCGCGCGATTCGTTGCGGATCTGGCGCGATCGTCTCGAAGACTCCGGCGGCGAGAAGGACTGGCGATTGCTGCATCATCCGAGCACCCGGCTCAATTAAGCAGCGCTGCTAACTGCGCGCGACGCAAATACCGCTTGACGCCGGAAGCGGTGGACGGGCGGTCGAACCGGCGTCGGTTCAGCAACAAGCAGAAGCGGGCGATCGTGCAGCAGACGGAGAAGCCCGGCGTCAGCGTGGCGCAGGTTTGCCGCCGCCATGGCGTCGTTACCAGCATGGTGTTCCGCTGGCGGGTCGAGTTCGGCCTGACCGCTCGCAAGGCACCGCAACTCGCGACGGTGACGCTCGCCGACGGCGCGGCGAATGAGCCAGCAGCACTCGCGGCCTTGCATGATCTTGTAAAGCCGCCGGACGGCATGATGGCGGTCGAACTGGAAGATGGACAGCGTGTGTTCGCGCCGGCGGGCAGCAGTCCGACCGCGGTGAATCGGCAGCTCGCCGGTAGGGAGACAGCATCGTGATCGTCATCCCGGCGGGCGTGAAAGTGCATCTCACTTGTGCGCCCTTTCATCGCACGCCACAGCCCGTCGCGCAGCATACGCGTTCCTCAAAATCGCCGTCAAACGGCAGCTCGGCAGAATAGCACAGACCAACAACCCGCGGCTCTTTCGACCAAACGCGGTGTTTTGCCGTTTCGATGCGCAATACGACGTGCCAGCCGTCGGCGGCGCGGCGGATCTGGTCAGCCGCGAGATCGAGCAGCGGCCGAGGCGCTGCGCTGGCGCTGAGAGGCGGCACGATCACTGCGCCCGGCACAACGGTCGGCAGAACATCGGGCGCCCAAAAGATGGTCTGTTCGTTGAAGGACCTCACTGGATCATGGCCGAGAGCAGGTGCCCCACCTCCTCCTGAACTCGGCTGTCACTTCGCCAGCTGGTTTGTTGGCGATCATCGCTTCGTGGTCACGGCGATAATCCGTATTTCGACGAAGACATTCCCAGGCAATGTCGGTGATCTCTGCATCCTGAAGGCTCTTGAAGGATTCCGGCGACCGCCAGTCGAACTCAGGCATTGCTTCCGCCCCATTGCACACAGCTAACAGGATTGCGGCTCAATAATTCCAATCGATTGGGCTGCAGGAAGAACCTGGTTTGGCACCACGTGGTGCTTCCTGGTGACCAAGCGTTAGCCGGAGAAGTCGAGTTTCGGCCGATAAATTTCCTCTAGTTCGACCACGTGCCACGCAACAGACGCCCCTGTTCGGTCATCCACTTCGCGCGCGCGAGGTGACTCTGGTATGCGTCGCGTGCGCGGCCCGGTTGACGCTCCGGATCAATATGCAGGACAAGTCGAGCGACTTCCCGCCAGTCCGCCCCCTCACTCTCGGCCTGTAGAAGTCGCATGTAGGTTACGACATGCTGCTGGTCATAAGGTGTAACGATTGGATCGTCCGGCGCAACGTCCGCGACCTCCGGATCAAGCGGTGGTTTTGGCATCGGGGGCTACACTGTTCCAGAGAGCGGAAGTCGACTCGCAGCGCTCGCAAAGCGCCCTCTCGCATAGTCGCCGACACTAGCGTATGGCATGCCGCCTGCCCCAGGCTCGGGGACCGCAGGAAAGCGCGTTCTTCTATCCTTCTCCACAATCGAAACTCCTTTTGCGAGCACACGCAACCGAGGTCGCCGCGTATTATAACACGTAGCGCCAAAATACGCGATTGCTTCCTATCCTGCGGATGGACATTCGCAAGGTATTTGGAGCAAATGCGCGCCGTTTTCGGCTAGGCCTTGGTTTGAGCCAGGAGGCCGTCGCAGAACGCATGGGCGTCGATAGGGCCTTCATCAGTAGTATGGAAAGAGGGCTGCAAAACGCGACCCTGCTCACAATCTGGGAGACGGCCCAAGCTTTGGAGGTGCGGCCGGTCGACCTGCTTGACGAGAAAGTGTCTAAGATTCGATCCTGATCTCTTCCGCGAGCCGGGCCGAAGGCCCGGCGAGCGCCGGACGCGGACGCGCGTCACCGCCGCCGATCAAGCTTGCCGGATTGGCGGCGGCGCACCAAGCTGGGCGGAAGGCGCTCGCTAATCCTTCGCCGTCATCAGGCTGGATAGAGGACTTCCACCTCCAAGCTGTCGTTCATACTCGGCACACATGCAAAAGGCTCCGCCTCCGAGGAGGCGGGGCCGAAGATCCGTAAGGGATCAGTCGCCGTTGCGGCGAGACCAGATCAGGGTGAAGCCCTCGTCGCCTTCGACCTTCACCAGCGAGGCGTAGATCGGGGCCGGGAAACTCGGGTCGTCGAGCTTGACCGAGAGGTATTCGCGATCGCTGTCGCGGGCGGTCTTCTTCCAGGCCGCGCCGAACTCGGTGGTGCCGGCGAAGATGCGGTAGTCGGGCGCCTTGTCGTTGTCCTTCTCGGATGCGGCGAACCGCGCCTTGATGTTCAGCGTCAGCGTCTTGATCGAGCCGGTGTAGCCGTTGTCCAAAGCGATGAAGGTGCCGATGGTAGCCATGGTCGTCTCCGTTTGTTGCTCGGGCCGCGCCTATCGCAGCCTCGATGGCGATCCTTGGCCCGGGGAGCGATCGGCCCGCAGCCGTCAGGCCCGCAGCGCAGCGGAGGACGGCGACAAGCCTGCTTTTTTGTCTTCCGCGAGGAATGCCACCCCTTCGCGGCAGGAGAAAAAAGCAGGCGCAGCCGTTGCGGGAAGGCGATCGAGGCTCTGCCGGCCCTCGGGCCTGATCAGCCCATTCGAGGTTGCGTTGGACGCGCCATGAACGAACTGACGGAGACCACCATGACGGCCGACGCAGACGCAACACAAGGACACTGCTGGATCGATCGGCCCCATGCTGAGGCCTGCGCGTCAACGGCAAGAAGGTCGCATCCCGGCAAACGCTAGTGCCCCTCGCCGTATTCCCGCGTGCCGTGGCGAAGGTGCCGCGGGAGCGATCTGCCAGACAGCAATCCAATACTCCAGGCATCACACGAGCAAAGCGCCCGGGCCCCATCGCTTGCTATTGGTTGACGAACACGACACAGCGGACCGTCGCGGACGGCGTAGATCAAAGTGATCGAGGTCTCGATCATGGCGCGATTTCCATGAGCGCAGGATTGCCAAGTGGCCCCCGACAGGTCGATCCTTAGCACCTCGCGAAGAGCATGTTGCTTGGAACAGGGATCCCCCCCCCCGAGAGGGCCGCTCAGAGAGCGGGTCTGCACGGGGCGCATGCCAGTCGTTCCAGAAATTGAAGGATCAGAGAAAGCGCGGAAGACCAGGGAGACCGCTCCGGGCGGCGCCGGCGTCAGCCGGCGCCTTACCCTGGCGCAGGCGAGGCGCTGCGCCCACTAGCTTCTTAGAGAGAGGCAAGGTCTGTGCGCGCGGTGCAAGCAGTGCGCTAAACAATGTTAAGGCAAAAGAGGCACCCGCAGGAGGGTCAGCATAGCGCCGACGCGTAGCGGCGGGACCCGGGACCGAGTGCAGTCGCGAGACCGGTTAAGAAGGCACCCGAACGTGGGACAGTGATAGCGACGCCGGCATGCAATGACGGCGGGGGCCGCGAGCGAGTGCCTCCGGCGAGCGACACATTATATTGCGCGGGAGATCGAAGCATGGCTGGCTGCGCGCAAACAGAAATTCAGCGAAGACAGGGGCTCAGGGAAACTGGATCTCCTCTCGAGCCTTGGTTTCGGCGTCATAGATTCTAATCTGAAGCCTTGGAAAACGCATCTTCAGCTCTACTCCACCTGTCCTGGCGCCGTCCCGGGTGGCAAATTCAGCTTTCAGTCGGCCGTCCACTTCAAGCGCGTAACCAGAAGCTGGCAGTTGACGAGTGGCTGCAACCATGTCGTCCCTATCGTGTAGTGAGGCAATCGATGATGATTGGTTAGCGTGAGTCGCCCAAACCACGCTAGAGTCACCTGCGCCACTTGGAGGCGCTGTCAGCGAAGCTCCAATGCGCGACCGAACCGTTGGCAAATGCGCCCAAACATTTCTTTTTGTACGACCCGTTATTTGGCCAATTGCTGGGCAAAGCCAAGAGCTCTACTTCCACGGCACCAATCTCAATCGCCTGCAGAACAGCGATATGGCACGTCGGGAAATAACCCCCATCAAACGCACCATCCGGCGAGATCAGCTTCGCGAGATGGTCCCGCTCGCCGACAGCACCATTTATGAGATGGAGCAGCGCGGAGAGTTTCCGAGGCGGTTCGCGCTTTCGCCCCGTTGCGTCGTGTGGGACCTCGCAGAGGTCGAAAACTGGCTGGCTGCGCGCAGATCGGCGCCTCTCGCTCGTGCACCGCATCCAGATGTAAGGCAGCGTCGAACCCGGCCGGTCAAAGGGCCGGATCGGGTTGCAGGAGTGGCATTGAAGGGGGGATGAGGATCGGGATGTATTTCTGACCACCAGTCCAGGCATCAACGATGTTGGACCACTCCTGCATCATATGACGACGCTGGACCTCGTATTCGGCCTTGTTGTAGACCCCCCTCGATGACCGTCCGTCCTCGTGCGCAAGGCACTTCTCGATCCAGTCACTGTTGAATCCGAGTTCGTTCAGGAGAGTTGACGCGGTCCTTCGCAAGTCATGAACCGTGAACGGCTCCAGCGGAAGTCCTTCCTTTTTCGCCTGCCCAACGACCGAGTATGTGACCCGGTTGAACGTTGCGCGCGACATCGGAGCGTCGGCGTCATAGCGCGACGGCAGCACATACTTTGAATTTCCTGCGCAAGTCTTCAACGCAATGAAGATATCGAGCACCTGTCTCGAGAGATACACGTTGTGCGCCTTCGAACGCTTCATACGTTCCTTGGGGATCGTCCAGACCGCATTCTCGAAATCGACTTCGCCCCACGTGGCATCGAGCAGTTCACTCTTGCGGACCATCGTGAGCAGATACAATCGCATTCCCAGTCGAATGGTGGGCAATGTCGCGACACGGTCCAGCTGTTTGACCATGATGCGAATTTCAGTCGGTGACAGCGAACGGTCTCGCGGGACAAAGTTCGCGATCGACGCGGGTCCCACCTCGTCCGCCGGATTGGCGATTTTCTCGCCATGCAGGATCGCAAATCCGTAGATCTGCTTCACAATATCGCGGACATGGATCGCCGTTGCGGGTGCGCCGCGCTCCACGATGGCAGCGCAATGGGCACGAAGATCGTCCGGTGCGATTTCATTCAATAGGCGCTTTCGCCAAACGGGCAGCAGCTCGCGTTCGAAGATCGATCGCCGCATTGCGCGGGTACTGTCAGCCATGGGTGCCGCGACAAGCCACTTCTCTCCGAGCTCGCCAAAACTCCTTGCTTCAAGAAGACGCCGTTTCTCGCGCTGCTTCTCGATAGCGGGAGATCGCCCCTCGCCTACTGCGCGCCTCGCATCGATGCACTTCTCGCGAGCGCGTGCGAGCGACAACCCTGTCGGGCCGTACTTTCCGAGAACCACAGTCTCGCGTCGACCATGCAGACGATAGTCGAGCCGGAACGACAGCGTCCCCGCGGGCGACACAACCACGTACATACCGTCTCGGTCGGTGACCTTGTATGATTTTTCCTTTGGTCTCAGCGCCTTAAGCGCAGCGTCTGTCAGCAAGGACTTCCCCTCCAGGTAAATACCGTCAGCCACTTTTGCGCTGCGTTTGATCAGAGATTTCCTTGTTTTACAGTCACTTGAACAAAGAAAAATACCGTCAGACGCATCTTCGCGCATGACGGTATTGATCGGGATCGATGGTTTCAATGGACGGCGACACCGTCAGGCGCTCCGTCTGTCCGGTTTTATGCGCGCCGATAGTTCTCGAATGCAGATGACGATTTAGATCGCAAAATCAGTCTGTTAAGTCGTGCAAATGGACAGAGCGGGATAGTCCCGGACGGGTCCGAATTATTCCCACTCGATCGTCCCCGGCGGCTTGCTGGTCACGTCGTACACCACCCGGTTCACGCCCTTCACCTCGTTGATGATGCGCGTCGCGGTCTCGGCCAGGAATTTCATGTCGAACTGGTAGAAGTCGGCGGTCATGCCGTCGGTCGAGGTGACGGCGCGCAGGCCGACGACGTATTCGTAGGTGCGGCCGTCGCCCATCACGCCGACGGTCTTGACCGGCAGCAGCACCGCGAAGGCCTGCCAGATCGCATCATAGAGGCCGTGTCTGCGGATCTGGTCGATATAGACCGCGTCCGCATTGCGCAGGATGTCGAGCTTTTCCCTGGTGATGTCGCCGGGGCAGCGGATGGCGAGGCCGGGGCCCGGGAACGGGTGGCGGCCGACGAACACTTCGGGCAGGCCGAGCTCGCGGCCGAGCACGCGCACCTCGTCCTTGAACAATTCGCGCAGCGGCTCGACCAGCTTCATGTTCATGCGCGCCGGAAGGCCGCCGACATTGTGGTGCGACTTGATGGTCACCGACGGGCCGCCGGTGAAGGAGACGCTCTCGATCACATCAGGATAGAGCGTGCCCTGGGCCAGGAATTCGGCGCCGCCGATCTTCTTGGCTTCGGCCTCGAACACGTCGATGAACAGGCGCCCGATGGTCTTGCGCTTCACCTCGGGGTCGGTGACGCCCTCGAGCTCGCCCAGAAACTGCTTCGACGCGTCCACATGGACCAACGGGATGTTGTAGTGGTTGCGGAACAGGTCGACGACGGTCTTGGCCTCGTCGAGCCGCAGCAGGCCGTGATCGACGAACACGCAGGTGAGCTGGTCGCCGATCGCCTCGTGGATCAAGACCGCCGCCACGGCGGAATCGACGCCGCCGGACAGGCCGCAGATCACCTTGCCCGTGCCGACCTGGGCGCGAATCTTCTCGATCGCCTCCTCGCGGAAGGCGCGCATGGTCCAGTCGCCGGTCAGCCCCGCGACCTTGCGCACGAAGTTGCGCAGCAGCTTGGCGCCGTCGGGCGTGTGCACCACCTCGGGATGGAACATCAGGCCGTAATATTTACGCGTCTCGTCCTGGATGATCGCGAACGGCGCATTCGGCGAGGTGCCGGCGACGGAGAAGCCCGGAGGCATCTTGGTGATGCGGTCGCCATGGCTCATCCACACCTGGTGCTTCTCGCCATGGCCCCAGATGCCGTCGAACAGCTGGCTGTCGGTCTTCACCTCGACATCGGCGCGGCCGAACTCGCGGTGGTGCCCGCCCTCGACCTCGCCGCCGAGCTGGGCCGCCAAGGTCATCTGGCCGTAGCAGATGCCGAGCACTGGAACGCCCGACTCGAAGATCAGCTGCGGCGCGCGCGGCGAGCCGGTCTCATGCACCGATTCCGGACCGCCGGAGAGGATCACCGCCTTCGGCTTCATCTCCTTGAAGGCGGCCTCCGCCTTCTGGAACGGCACGATCTCGGAATAGACGCCCATCTCGCGGACGCGGCGGGCAATCAGTTGCGTCACCTGGCTGCCGAAATCGACAATCAGAATCTTGTCATGCGCCGAGGCCACGGAGGGCGTCGACGGTGCTTGAACTGTGTCTTGGGCTGTGTGCTGGGCTGTCATGGCAAGCAGATACGCGACGGCGCCCGCCCCCGCAACCGCGCTCGAAGGGGCGCCCACATTCTTCTTTGGGCATGGACAAATCCGTATAGGTCAGTATTATTGACCTAATTTGGCCATAAGCCACATGGAGGAAACCAATGCCGGATTTTCACGACCCGCCCCGCCTTGCCGCGCTCGGCCGCGACTGGATCGCCGCCTGGAACGCGCGCGACCTCGAGCGTGTGCTGGCGATGTATGCCGAGGATGCCGAGATGACCTCGGACCGGATCCCGCCGCTCGGCTTCGGCGCGTCAGGCACCGTGCGCGGCAAGGTGAGCTTGCGGGCCTATTGGAGCACGGCGCTGGCGAAATTGCCCGAGCTGCATTTCGAGCTGATCGACCTCTATGTCTCGCCCGACAGCGTCGTCGTGTTCTACCAGAACGAAAGCGGCAAGAAGATCTGCGAGTATTTGCGGCTCGACGCCGAGGGGAAGATCCGGCAGGGCTCGGCGAACCATCTGGTGGGGTGAGGCTGCTTCTCAGCCGTCATTGCGAGCGAAGCGAAGCAATCCATTTTGTCCGCATATGCGGAACGATGGATTGCTTCGTCGCTTCGCTCCTCGCAATGACAGTAGAGGACTCGTAGGTTGAACAGAACGTCAGGAACCACGCGCATGAAAATCCCGACCCTGCCCTTCACCGTCACCGACTGGAACAAGCTCGAGCCTTCAGTGCATCCCGGCGAGACCGGACAGGCGCTGTGGCGCACGCTCAACATCGGCGAGCTGCGGGTCCGGATGGTCGAATATTCGCCCGGCTACCTCGCCGATCACTGGTGCGATCGCGGCCATGTGCTCTACGTCGTCACGGGCGAGCTCGACACCGAGCTGCGCGACGGCCGCAGATTCACGCTGAAGCCGGGCATGAGCTACCAGGTCTCCGACTTCGGCGACGCCGCACATCGTTCGTCGACGAAGACGGGTGCGACGCTGTTTATTGTGGATTGAACACACGTCGTCCGTCGCCCCCGCGCAAAGGCTTCGCCTTTGTCGCTGGAGGAGCGCGTAGCGCGTCTCGAAGGGCGACGGCCCGGCTCCATCCCCGTCATTGCGAGCGTAGCGAAGCAATCCATCGCGCCGCTTGCCGAGACATGGATTGCTTCGTCGCTTCGCTCCTCGCAATGACGTGGAGAGAGTTCGCCCTTCGCTCACCGCCTCCGCGCAGCGACCTTCCTCACCTTCGTGTCCGCCCAGCCCAGCGGCTTGCCGCTCTTCGACGGCAGCACGAGCTGCCCGACCGCCTGGCCGGCCTGGTCGAGCAGCACCGAATGCGGCTCGCCGCGCGCAAAGAGATGCGCCTCGCCCCATTGCCGCAAGCCGACCACGATCGGGAACAGGTCGTGGCCCCGCTTCGTCAGCACATATTCCTGATAGGCGCTGCCGTCGGAGGCTGCGACCTGCTCGAGCACGCCGAGCTCGATCAGCGTGCGCAGCCGCGTCGTCAGCATGCCCTTGGCGATGCCGAGATTCTTCTGGAAGTCGCCGAACCGGTGCAGGCCGTCGAACGCGTCGCGCACGATCAGGAGCGACCACCAGTCGCCGATCGCATCCAGCGCGCGCGCCACCGGGCATTCCGCTTTGGCGAATCCGGTCCGCTTCATCGCGGCCAACCTTTCTCGATCACGATTCCGAACTGGTCCTAAAATAGGACTAGACAGCGCCCGGCGCAACTGGTCTCGTTATAAGACCAGATTGACCAGACTGCAGCGGAGACGTCATGACGAACCAGACCATGGCCAAGGCCGGACCGGCCGAAGCCGATCACAAGACGCACAACAGGCCCAACCATAGCACGGCTCGCGCTCTGTCTCCCGCCGTCGTGCTGCTGTTCGCCGTCGCCTGCGGGCTGAGCGTCGCCAACATCTATTTCGCGCAGCCGCTGCTGGACACCATGGCGCAGGATCTCTCCATCGCGCCGGCGGTGATCGGCGGCGTCGTGACGCTGACCCAGATCGGCTATGCCTTCGGCTTGATGCTGATCGTGCCGCTCGGCGACCTCTGGGACCGCCGCAGGCTGATCGTCGGCCAGACCGTGCTGTCGGCGATCGCGCTCACCATCGTCGGCGCCGCGCCGAACGCCGCGGTACTGCTTGTCGGCATGGTGCTGGTCGGGCTGCTCGCCGTCGTGATCCAGGTGCTGGTCGCCTACGCCGCGACGCTGGCGGCGCCGGCCGACCGCGGCCGCACCATCGGCACCGTCACCAGCGGCGTGGTTTCGGGCATTCTGCTCGCACGGTTTGCCGCCGGCGCGCTGGCCGATCTCGGCGGCTGGCGCGTGGTCTACCTCACCTCGGCCGCGCTGACGCTGGTGCTGGCGGCGCTGTTGGCACGCGCGCTGCCGCGGCATGCGCCGCAGCCGATGGCCGGATCGTCCTACGCCAAGCTGTTGCGCTCGACGCTCGCGCTGTTCGTCGAGGAGCAGGTCTTGCGCGAACGCGCGGTGTTCGCGCTTCTGATCTTCGCAAGCTTCAGCGTGTTCTGGAGCTCGGTCGTGCTGCCGCTCGCGGCACCCCCGCTCTCGTTGTCGCATACCACGATCGGGATGCTCGGGATCGCAGGCCTCGCCGGCGCGCTGGCGGCACGCAATTCCGGTCAGTTCGCCGACCGCGGCTGGGGGCAGCGCACCACCGGCTTGTCGCTGCTGCTGATGCTCGCCGGCTGGGTGCCGATCGCCTGCCTCAACACCTCGCTATGGCTGGTCGTGGCCGGCGTCCTGATGATCGACTTCGCGGTGCAGGCGATCCATGTCACCAACCAGAGCCTGATCGTCGCCGCGCGCCCCGACGCGGCGAGCCGGCTGGTCGGCGGCTACATGGTGTTCTATTCGATCGGAACAGGTTTTGGCGCGATCAGCTCGACAATGGCCTATGCGGCCGCCGGCTGGCCCGGCGTCTGCGTACTGGGCGCCGCGATCAGCGGCAGCGCGCTGCTGTACTGGGTGATCGTGGTGAGCCGGATGCCGGCGGCAGTTGGTGCGGCGTATGATTGCGGGCACTCATGACGTGGATTTCGTCATTCCGGGGCAATGCGTAAGCATTGAACCCGGAACCTCGGGATTCCGGGTTCGTCCTACGGACGCCCCGGAATGACGATCGCTGTTACGCCTTCCTCAGTACCGAGACGAAGAACCCATCCGTGCCGGTGCGGCGTGGCGTCATCAGCAAGCCCTCCGCCGACTGCAGCGCGGCCTCGGCAAAGGCTTCGGCCTTGTCCCACAGCACCGCTGCGGTCTGCTCCGGCGGCTGCACGGAGAACTCCGGATGCCGCGCGATGAAGGCCCTGACCTGCTCGCCGTTCTCTTCGGAGAGCACCGAGCAGGTGATGTAGGCGATCCGTCCGCCGCCCTTCACCAGCGGCGCGGCGCGCTCCAGCACCTCGGCCTGATCCTTCAGCCGCACCTCGAGCGCGCCGGGGCGCATGCGCCATTTGGCGTCGGGATTGCGGCGCCAGGTCCCGGTGCCGGTGCAGGGCGCGTCGATCAGCACGAGGTCGGCGGACGCCTTGATGTCGGACAGCACCTCCTCCTCGCCGCGCGGCGTGCGTACATCGCAATTGTGCACGCCGGCGCGCGACAGCCGCTCATGGATCGGCGCAAGCTGGCGCTTGTCGCTGTCGGTCGCGATCAGCCGGCCCTTGCCCTGCATCATCGCCGCCACCGTCAGCGTCTTGCCGCCGGCGCCGGCACAGAGGTCGATCACCTGCTCGCCGGGCTTGGCCGCCGAGAACAGCGCGGCGAGCTGCGAGCCCTCGTCCTGGACCTCGATGGCGCCCTTGATGAAATCCTCCTCGGCATGGATGCCCGGATTGCGCGCGTCGGCGCCGAGCTCGATGCGCAGGCCGAGCGGCGACCACGGCGTTTCCCTGGCGCCGAGATGCGACAGCCGCGGCAGCACCTTCTCGCGCTTGCCGCGCAGCGTGTTGACGCGCAGATCGAGCGGCGCGCGGCTCGCCATCGCGGTCGCTTCCGCCGCGCGGTCGTCGCCGAACACCTTTGCCAGATGCGGGTCGAGCCAGTCCGGATAGTCGCCCGCGACATGCGCCGGCGCATCCTCGAGCGAGCGCGAGGCCAATGCGGCCTCCTCGGTCGCGGTCAGCGGATCCGGCGCGAATCGGCCGCCGTCGCACAGCGCCTGGATCGTGGCGATGTCCATGCCGCGTTCGAGCTTGAGCATGCCGAGCAGGCGCGACCGGGCGCTGGCGTCATCCATCAAATAGGCCGCGGAGGATTGCCGGCGCAGCACGTCCCAGATCAGGCCGGAGATCGCGGCGCGATCGCCGGAGCCGGCATAACGGTGCGCGGTGCCCCATTCCTTCAGCGCTTTCGCCGCGGGAATGCGCTGTGCGTCGATGGTGGCGATCAGCTCGATCGCGGCGGAAAGCCGGGCAGCGGGGGTCATTGGTCTCTTTCGGTTGGGCGCATCAGATCAGCAGCAGCAGTCTGAGCGCGAAATACAGCCACATGGCCGCCAGCACCAGCGCGCCGGCGAACCAGGCGAGCGAGCGCGGCCGCACGTCGTTGGCGGTGACGAACACGCCGGCATGGGCAAACCGCGTCACCACGAACACCCAGGACATCAACACGATGAACAGATCGGCACGGCGCAGCGGCAGCGCAATAGCGATCAGGACATAGAACAGGATCGGCAGCTCGAACTGGTTGGCGAAGCAGTTGCCGAACTTGGTGGCCTGGGCCGGCCAGTTCGGCTCGCGCAGCGCGATATCGGCGATCTTGGTCTCGCCGCTCGTCAGCGCCCTCGTGCGCGTCGTCGCCATGGCGAACAACAGCGCGAAGGTGAGCCCGATCTGGATGAAGACCGGTAACAGAACCATTTGAACCGACATCAAAAATCTCCCTCAGCCGCGGGCGCCCGGCCGCCCTCTTAGCCGCCGCTCGCGCCCAACACAATGAAGCGTGCGCGGTAACCCGTTGAACCGTGATCCGAGCCCGGGTGACCAACTCCCAGGACCAATGGCGGTTTCAGCCCCTCAAGGTTGGCCCGATCAGCATCATCACCCTGATCCTCGACAGCGCGGCCCCCGGCAGCGGCGTGCCCGGCATGGTGACGGCGGGCTCGCCGGCATCGGTGCGGCAACTGGCGATCCAGCGACCGCCCCAAAAGGCGCAAAGCCAAACAACACATCAAACAGGGCATCAAACAGAGCATCGAACAAGACGGCGAAATCGTCATCGTTCCGACTTCGCGCCGACCTATGCTCCGGCCGAAAGGAGCGATGCATGCCCCAATTTCGCCTGACACAGATCTCCGACACCCATCTCGCGCGCCGCTTCAAGCCGCTGATCGACAACTTTCATCGCGTCAGCGAGCACATCGACGCGACGCGTCCCGATCTCGTGCTCAACTCCGGCGACGTCTCGTTCGACGGGCCGACCAGCCGCGACGACCTCGCATTCGCCAAGGAGCTGCACAACGCGCTGCCGGTCGATTGCCTCTATCTGCCGGGCAATCACGACATCGGCGACAATCCGACCGCGGTCGGCCCCACGCCTTCACAATTGCCGACCGAGGAGACGCGCGGCGCCTTCACCTCGGTGCTCGGCGAGGACCGCTGGCATTTCGACGCTGCCGGCTGGTGCTTCATCGGGCTGAATTCGCTGATCATGAACACCGGCCTCGACAGCGAGGCCGAGCAGTTCGACTGGCTCGCAGGCGCGCTCGACAAGGCGGTCGGCAGGCCGGTCGCGCTGTTCCTGCACAAGCCGATCTATCTCGACCTGCCCTACGATGCCGAGCACGCCGAGACCGCGATCCGCTTCGTGCCGCAGCCGGCGCGCCGCCGCCTGATCGAGATGCTCGGCAAGGTCGATTGGCGTCTGGTCGGCAGCGGCCATGTGCACCAGCGTCGCGACTATACGTTCGAGCATGTGAGACACATCTGGGCGCCCTCGGCCGGCTTCGTCATCTCCGACGCGCGGCAGGAGGTGATCGGCATCAAGGAAACCGGTCTCGTCGAATACCGCTTCCAGCCCGACAGTTTCGAGGTCCGCCACCTCAGGGCGAAGGGCCAGGTCGATGTCGACCTGGACATGCTGCTCGGCAAGCAGCCGGCCTGAGCCGCGTCAGCTCCGCGCCGCGTCGTGCAGGTCCTGCTTGATCACGGTGAGCAGCGCCTGCAGCGTGTCCTTGTCGGGCTGTGGTGCCGCCTGCGCGGGCCGTACGCAAGCTACGTGCGGCATGAAGCGGACCGGCGTCGTGTCCGGCTGCTCCTCGACGAATTTTCCATGCAAGACGTCGTCGCGGCGGCCCATGACGAACATCGTCGCCCAATAGCCGACGGCGAGGAGAATGACCCCGAAAACAATAGCTTCAAAAATCATGGCTACACCTGAAATATAGCCATATTGAATCAACTGCTGCGGGTCTCCGTCAAGCAAATGGGGGCCGAAAGGCCCCCAAATCCCCGCCATTGTGGCGCTTTTGATACTTTGTTGCGCGGAATGGGAGCTTCCGGGGCCTGTAACTTAGGCCTTGTCCGGCCCGACCCGGACCAGCTGCTTGCCGAAATTGGCGCCCTTGAGCAGGCCCATGAAGGCCCCCGGCGCGCTGTCCAGGCCCTCGGTCACGAACTCCTTGTACTTGACCTTGCCCTCGCGCACCCACTGCGACATGTCGCGGAGGAAGTCGCCATGCATGGCGGCGAAGTCGCTGACGATGAAGCCGCGGAAGGTCAGCCGCTTGGTCAGGATGTTGCGCATCATCGCGCCGGCCCATTTCGGGGCATGCGCTTCGGTGTCGTTGTAATGCGCGATCAGACCGCAGACCGGGATGCGCGCGAACGCGTTGAGCAGCGGAAACACCGCGTCAAACACCGCACCGCCGACATTCTCGAAATAGACGTCGATGCCCTTCGGGCAGGCTTCCTTCAGCTTCGCTGCGAGATTGGGATCGCGGTGGTCGAGGCACTCGTCGAAGCCAAGCTCGTTCTTGACGTAGGCGCACTTGTCCTTGCCACCGGCGATGCCGATCGCCCGCGCGCCCTTGATCTTGGCGATCTGGCCGACCGCCGAGCCGACCGCGCCGGACGCCGCCGCGACAACCACCGTCTCGCCCGCCTGCGGCTTGCCGATCTCGAGCAGGCCGGTGTAGGCGGTCATGCCGGGCATCCCGAGTACACCGACCGCGGTCGAGATCGGCGCGATCTTCGGATCGATCTTGGCAAGGCCCTTGCCGTCGGACAGCACATGCGTCTGCCAGCCCGCGCGCGACAGTACGATATCGCCCTTGGCAAAGCCGGGATTGTTGGAGGCGATCACCTCGCTCACCGTGCCGCCTTCCATCACGCCTCCGACCGGCACCGGTGCGGCATAGGACGGACCGTCGGCCATGCGGCCGCGCATATAGGGATCGAGCGACAGCCAGATGGTGCGGAGCAGCACCTCGCCCGCACCCGGTGCCGGCGGCGTGTAGTCCTCGAGCCTGAAATTGGCCGACGTGGGCTCGCCGTGCGGGCGCGAAGCCAGAACGATGCGCTTTCCTTGGGACATGATTTCCTCTTGGGATGATTGGTTCGTGGCGCACACGTAGTCATGCAATCCACCTCCCCGCAAGGGAAATGGATTTGCTGTCTTCGCGTTGCGTTGTTTGAAATGTTGTTTGAAATGACAGCCATCATGCCAGGCACATTGGCGCCAACGCGATACCGTCACGTCGCGGCGGTTCGCAGGGCCCCCTGGTGGCGGCAGTTTGTCACGGCGCGCCACCGGCAAACGAAGCGGCCATCGTCAAGTCGCCTGACCCGACCTCGCGATCCGGCACGGCGGAGCCAGGCGGTCAGGCGGCCCTCCATGGTCGCAACGAGGGCGGCCGCGCAGCAAATCGGCAACCGGTTTCCGGTCGCCCTCGAAACCTGAGTGGCGCAGGACTCCAGTCAGCTTCGCGGGATCGTCCGATGGACGTGAGGCTCTCCGAAGCATTGGGGTTACCTCTTGAGAGCCGATCAGCGTCTTCGCGCCGCAATGTCCGTCTGGTGGCGGCCGGATTCACCTTCGGCGAATTGGCAGCCGGTAGACCTATCTCTGCCGCGCGCGCCCGCGGCAAAAACGCGACCTATCAATCTGGCACTTGTCGGACTTTCGATTCGCTGTAATCTCGGACCATGCGGCACTCGCATGTCTGTTACCCAAAAATGGGGCAGGCATCACCATAACCAACGCTTCGGTTTTTGGATCGAGACCGACATGGCCGGCGACGGATCGTATGATACGTTTCCCAAATTGCTGCTGCGAAACACGGCACAATTTGGCACGCGGCCAGCGTTCCGGCACAAGGATCTTGGCATCTGGCAGAGCTGGACCTGGGCTGAGGTTGCCGAGATCATACGTAGCTACGCTGCCGGCTTGCATCGCCTCGGCTTGCGGCCTGGCGAGACAATCGCGGTCGTCGGCTCCAATCGGCCCAAGCTTTACTGGACCATGATGGCAGCGCAGACGCTGCGCGCAATCCCCGTTCCGGTCTACTCCGATGCAGTGGCTGATGAGCTTGCTTTTGTTCTCGCTCACGCCGAGGTGACGCTGGTCGCGGCGCAGGACCAGGAGCAGGTCGACAAGGTCCTGTCGGTGTCCGACCGACTGCCGCAACTCAACAGGATTATCTACGACGAACCGCGCGGAATCGACGGCTACGACCACGGTCGA
This sequence comes from Bradyrhizobium sp. 33ap4, assembly GCF_032654765.1. Lineage (NCBI taxonomy): Bacteria > Pseudomonadati > Pseudomonadota > Alphaproteobacteria > Hyphomicrobiales > Nitrobacteraceae > Bradyrhizobium > Bradyrhizobium sp. 33ap4. Next base: position 56,949 of record NZ_JAUMTJ010000027.1, read on the forward strand.
CTGATCGCAATCGGCGATATCATCAATGACGGCCGCGCCGCGCTTGCAGCCGACCCGGCGCTTGGCGAACGGATCGATGAATCCATTCGGGCCGGCAACGGTTCGGACATCGCGATCATCCTCTACACCTCGGGAACGACCGGCGCGCCCAAGGGCGTCATGCTGTCGGCGCGAGGCTGCATCGATGCTGCAACCGACACCACGCGGTTCGACAAGTTGACCGACAAGGACGTGGTGCTGGCCTATCTGCCGCTGGCTTGGGCGGGCGATCATTACGTCAGCTACGCGCAGGGCCTGGTTGCCGGATTCTGCATGGCGTGCCCCGAGAGCAGCAACACAATCGAACAGGATCGGCATGAGATAGGACCAACCTTCTACCTCGCCCCGCCACGCGGTTACGAGGCCATGCTGACGCGGCTGATGGTCCGGATGGAGGACGCGGCGCCGATCAAGCGGCGATTGTTCAGCTACTTTCTGGACGTCGCGCGGCGGTATGGCGAGCAAGTCTTGACGGGACGTCCGGTGCCGCTGTCAGGCCGATTGCTCTATGCGCTCGGACGCTGGCTGGTCTACGAGCCTCTCAAGAACGTTCTTGGCCTGTCTCAGGTGCGCGTCGCATACACCGGAGGCGAAGCTATCGGTCCGGATCTGTTCGCGTTCTACCGCGCGATCGGACTGAACCTGAAACAGCTCTACGGCCAGACCGAGGCGTTCCTCTATGTAACGTGTCAGCCCGATGGCGAGATCTATCCGGATACGGTTGGTCCGCCGGCGCCCAACGTCGACATCCGCATCGCGGACTCGGGCGAAGTGCAGTTTCGCTCGCCCGGCATGTTCCTCGGATATTTCAAGGATCAGGCAAAGACCGCGGAAGCGATGACGTCCAACGGATATGTCAGGACCGGCGATGCGGGCTTTTTCGACGAGAAAACCGGGCATCTGAAGATCATCGATCGTGCGAAGGACGTCGGTCGATTGGCTGACGGCACGATGTTTGCTCCCAAGTACCTTGAGAACAAGCTGAAGTTCTATCCCAATATCAAGGAAGCGATCACGTTCGGTGACTCCAGAGAGTTCGTATGCGCCATGCTCAACATCGACCCGGTCGCGGTCGCGAATTGGGCGGAACGCAACAACGTCGCCTACGGGTCCTATCAGGAGCTTGCCGGGCATCCGCTGGTCTACGACATGGTCGCCAGAGACGTTGCCGCGGTGAACCGCTCCCTGGCAGGGGAAACGGTGCTTGCGGGCGCCCAGATTCGCCGCTTCCTCATTCTGCACAAGGAGCTCGACGCGGATGACGGCGAGCTGACCCGCACGCAGAAAGTGCGCCGCCGCTTCATTGCCGAACGCTATGCGTCGCTGGTCACGGCACTCTACAACGGAGCGCATGACGCCGACATTTCCACGGAAGTGACGTTTGAGGATGGCCGGAAGGGCACGATCGCTGCACGAGTCGAGATTCGCGACATGCAAATCATCGGTCCGGCAGAATCGCTGGGAAGAGCGGCATGAGAGCCCCAAACACCAACGAAATCCTGCTGCAGGTCGAGGGCGTGGCACTGGCCTTCGGCGGCGTCAAGGCGCTGCGGGACGTCTCGTTCACCGTCAAAAAAGGCGAAATTCGCGCCATCATCGGCCCCAATGGCGCCGGCAAAACCTCAATGCTGAACGTCGTCAACGGGTTCTATCACCCCAACCATGGCGCCATCACCTTCAAGGGAAGCACCCGGTCCAAAATGCAGCCGTTCGAGGCGGCGCGCGGCGGCATCGCGCGCACCTTTCAGAATGTCGCCTTGTTCAAGGGCATGAGCGCGCTCGACAACATCATGGCAGGCCGCACCTTGAAGGTGCGCCGGGGGCTGTTGTGGCAGCTGCTGCGTTATGGCCCTGCCCTCGCAGAGGAGATCGAGCATCGGCGCAAGGTCGAGGAGATCATCGACTTCCTGGAGATCGAGACAATCCGCAAGGTACCCGTCGGGCGTCTGCCATACGGCTTGCAGAAGCGTGTCGAACTCGGTCGCGCCCTGGCGATGGAGCCCGACCTTCTGCTCCTGGACGAGCCGATGGCAGGCATGAACCTCGAGGAGAAGGAGGACATGTCGCGGTTCATCATTGATGTGAACAACCATTACGGCACGACCATTGCCCTGATCGAGCACGACATGGCCGTGGTCATGGATCTGTCGGACCGCGTAGCGGTGCTTGATCACGGCGTGAAGATCGCCGACGGCACGCCTGATGAAGTGAAGAGAAGTCAAGCCGTCATCGACGCGTATCTTGGCGTCGCGCATTGAGGTGCGTCCATGATCGCACTGGGTCAGTTTCTCGAGGTCCTGATCGGCGGATTGATGTCCGGCGTGCTCTATTCGCTGGTCGCGCTCGGCTTCGTGCTGATCTTCAAGGCATCCGGCGTATTCAACTATGCGCAGGGAGCAATGGTGTTGCTCGCGGGATTGGCGCTGGTTCGCGCCCTCGACCTCCTGGTCGCCAACGGCCTTCCGCTTTGGGTCGCGGTCATCCTCGCTATCGGCTTTGCCGCCGTGATCATGGCAGCAACCGCCTGGCTCATCGAGCGGTTCGTGATCGGACCTCTCGTCAATCAGGATGGCTTGACGCTGTTCATGTCGACGATCGGCGTGACATTCGTTATCGAGGGCGCCGCGGAGATGATCTTCGGATCGGATGTCTACCCGCTGCGGCTGTTCCCGACCGACGCCTGGTTCTTGTTTGAAGGCCTGTTCCCGGGCGGGATTCTGGTCAACAAGCTGGATGTCTGGGGCGCATTGATCGCGGGCGTCCTGGTCGCCGGCCTCGCGGTCTTCTTTCAGCGCACCAAGACCGGTCGCGCGCTCAGAGCCGTGGCCGACGACCATTTGGCCGCGCACTCGATCGGGATTCCAATCAGTTGGATTTGGTTCGTGGTCTGGCTCGTTGCCGGACTCGTTGCACTCGTCGCGGCGACCGTGTGGGGAACCAAGCTTGGCGTGCAGTTCTCCATCACGTTTCTCGCGCTGAAGGCTTTGCCGGTCCTGATCATCGGCGGCCTCACCTCCATTCCCGGAGCGATCGTCGGCGGGCTGATTGTCGGGTCCGGTGAGAAGCTCGCAGAGGTATATCTCGGGCCATCCATCGGCGGCGGCATCGAATATTGGTTTGCCTATGTGCTGGCGTTGGCGGTGCTGCTCTTGCGGCCGCAGGGCCTGTTCGGCGAACGCATCATCGAACGTGTCTGAGGCAGGGAGGTCGTTGTGCTCTATCGCGAAGCTGGCCAGTTCAAGGCGACCTATGCGGAGGATATGGCGATCTTCCCGATCCGGCAGGATCGTATCGCCCTCGCCGTCTTGCTCGCGATTGCTTTCATTGGCGTGCCGCTGTTGGCCACCTTCCGGATCTGGCCGTTCGGCACCGACTATCTGTTGTGGGCCATCCTGCTGCCCTTCCTCATCCTGGCGCTCGCCGCCATCGGGACGAACATTCTCGTCGGCTATTGCGGCCAGATTTCGCTCGGCAGCGGCGCGTTCATGGCCATCGGCGCCTATTCCGCCTACAAGCTGGCGACCGGCGTTCATATCCCGCTTGCCTGGCTTGGCTTCGCGATCGCGATCCCACCGTTGCCCGTGCTGGCATCCATTCTGCTTGGCGGGCTCATGGCGGCGGGTGCCGGAATCCTGTTCGGCATTCCCAGTCTCCGGATCAAGGGTCTCTACCTGGCGGTCGCAACGCTCGCCGCGCAGTTCTTCTTCGATTGGGCGTTCCTGCGGCTCCCGTGGTTCACCAACTACGCCCCGTCGGGATCAGTGAATGCGCCGGAACTGGATTTCTTCGGTATGGTCGTTCGCTCGCCGGTCGAGCGTTACCTGCTGTGCCTGCTCTTCGTGACCGTGATGGCGGTGTTGGCGAAAAATCTCGTGCGCGGCAATCTCGGCAGGCAGTGGATGGCGATCCGCGACATGGATATCGCCGCCGAGCTGATCGGCATCAGGCCGCTTTATGCAAAACTGACGGCTTTCGCGGTCTCTTCGTTCATCATCGGGGTGGCGGGTGCGCTCTGGGCGTTCGTCTACCTCGGTTCATGGGAGCCGCTCGCGTTCTCGATCGACCGCTCGCTTGAGCTTCTGTTCATGGTCATCATCGGCGGGCTCGGCTCGATCATGGGTTCGTTCATCGGAGCAGCGTTCATCCTCATCGTGCCGATCACGCTGAATGTGATTCCGACCAAGCTCGGCCTGCCACTGTCGACGCAAACGATCACTCACCTCCAGTTCATCATCTTCGGATCCTTGATCTGCTATCTGCTCATCAAGGAACCCCATGGCTTCGCCCGGCTGATCTCGATCGGCAAGGAGAAGCTCAGGCTTTGGCCGTTTCCCTATTGAGGCAGTGATCGTGCCTTGATCGCAATCGGGTGACGGCCGCCGACAACGGAGAGGAAGGAAGTACCGCAAGGAGGATATCAATATGGCAAGTATTGCACGCAGGTTACTGATACTCGCGATCGCCTTGGCCGGCGCGGCGCTTAGCGCACCGGCCGCAGCGCAAAACGAACAGTTCATCCCAATTCTGTCCTACCGGACCGGACCGTACGCTGTGAACGGCGCGCCCTACGCAAACGGCGTGGTAGACTACTACAACCTGATCAATGAACGTGACGGCGGCATCAACGGCGTCAGGATTCTGATCGAGGAATGCGAGACGGGCTACGCGACCGACAAGGGAGTGGAGTGTTACGAGCGTCTCAAGAGCAAAGGACCAACCGGCGCGGCCTTCATCAATCCGCTGTCGACCGGGATCACCTTCGCACTCACCGAAAAGACCGCGGCTGACAAGATCCCGATCATTACGATGGGGTATGGCCGTGCCGATTCCAAGAACGGCGCGGTGTTCGCATATAATTTTCCATTGCTCGGCACGTATTGGTCCGCGGCCGACATCGCGATCCAGCACGTCGCTAAGGAACTCGGCGGCTTCGACAAGCTGAAAGGCAGGAAGATTTCGCTGCTGTACCATGACAGCCCCTATGGCAAAGAGCCAATCCCGATGCTGCAAGTGCTGGCGCAGAAGTACGGCTTTGAGTTCACGCCGATTCCCGTCACGCATCCCGGCGTCGAGCAGAAGTCGCAATGGCTGGCGATCCGCCAGCACCGGCCGGACTATGTCCTGGTCTGGGGCTGGGGCGTCATGAACAGCACGGCAATCAAGGAAGCGGCCGCCGTCGCCTATCCGCGTGACAAGATGATCGGTGTTTGGTGGTCAGGCGCAGAGCCGGATGTGACGCCGGCGGGCGATCAGGCCAGCGGCTACAAATCGTTGATGCTTCAGCATGGCGCAGGAAAATTCCCCGCGCACGCCGACATAGAGAAGTACGTCTACGCCAAGGGAAAGGGTTCGACAGAACCCGGCAAGATCGGCGAAGTTCTCTACAACCGCGGCATCACGAATGCCATGCTCGGCGTAGAGGCGATCCGCAAGGCGCAAGAAAAATTCGGCAAGCAACCGCTGACGGGCGAGCAGGTCCGTTGGGGGCTTGAGAACCTCATACTCACCGATGCACGAATCAAGGAGCTCGGCTTTGAGGGTATGTTGAAGCCGGTCAGCATTTCCTGCTCCGACCACGAAGGCGCGCGCTACGGGCGCGTCCAGCAATGGGATGGCAAGGGTTGGAAAGTGATCTCCGACTGGTACACGGCTGACGAATCGCTGATCGAACCACTCGTCGCCGATGTGTCCGCGAAGTATGCCGCGGAGAAGAAGATCAAGCCGCGCGACTGCGCGAAGGAAACCTGACCCGTGCGAGTGATCCGGGAGGCAGGATTGCCTGCTCCCGGATCCCAGCCCCTGCTCAGTTTGGAGGTCTGCGCATGTCAATCGCCAAGGTCGTCACCGCTGCGACGGAAGCGGCAGCGCTGATTTTATCGGTCAACAATATCGAGGTTGTCTACGATCACGTCATTCTCGTGTTGAAGGGCGTCTCGCTGGAGGTCCCGCGAGGCGGCATTGTTGCGCTTCTCGGCGCCAACGGCGCCGGCAAGACGACGACGCTGAAGGCGGTCTCCAATCTGCTGCACGCAGAGCGCGGCGAGGTCACCAAGGGCTCGATCCTGTTCAACGGCGTCGAGGTGAAGTCCCTGTCGCCAAACGAGGTGGTGCGACGCGGCTGCATCCAGGTGATGGAGGGGCGGCGCGCCTTCCCTCATCTGACGGTCGAGGAGAACATCCTGACCGGCGCCTTTACACGGACGGACGGCAAGCTCGCGATCGCGCAGGACCTTGAACGTGTCTACGCTTATTTCCCCCGCCTCAAAGAGCGACGCAGTTCCACCGCCGGCTATACGTCGGGCGGCGAACAGCAGATGTGCGTGATTGGCCGCGCGCTGATGTCACGCCCGAAGATGATCCTGCTCGACGAACCATCGATGGGCCTCGCGCCGCAGATCGTCGAAGAGATCTTCGAGATCGTGAAGGATCTCAACGCCAGGGAAGGTGTGTCGTTTCTTCTCGCCGAGCAGAACACCAATATGGCGCTCAGATATGCAAGCCACGGCTACATCCTCGAAAACGGCCGCGTGGTGATGGACGGCGAAGCGCACGCCCTTGCCGCGAACGAGGACGTCAAGGAGTTCTATCTTGGCGTCGCCGGAGAGAAGCGAAAATCATACCGCGATGTGAAGCACTACAAGCGACGCAAGCGCTGGCTCGCCTAGCGGATGACGGCATCCCGGGCTCCCGGGACTCCGGGTTCGGCCCTTCGGACCGCCCCGGAATGACGGTGCTTGGGCTTACACCCCGCCCGGATAGTTCGGGGCTTCGCGCGTGATGGTGACGTCATGGACGTGGCTCTCGCGCAGGCCGGCGCCGGTGATGCGGACGAATTCGGCCTTGTCGTGGAAATCCCTGATGTCCTTGGCGCCGACATAGCCCATCGCCGCCCTGAGACCGCCGGCGAGCTGGTGCATCACATTGCCGACCGGGCCCTTGTAGGGCACCTGGCCCTCGATGCCTTCGGGGACGAGCTTCAGCGTGTCCTTGATGTCCTGCTGGAAGTAGCGGTCGGCCGAGCCGCGCGCCATCGCGCCGACCGAGCCCATGCCGCGATAGGCCTTGTAGGAGCGGCCCTGCCACAGGAAGACTTCGCCCGGCGTCTCGTCGGTGCCGGCGAGCAGCGAGCCGACCATGGCGATGTCGGCACCGGCGGCGAGCGCCTTGGCGAGGTCGCCGGAATATTTGATGCCGCCGTCGGCGATCACAGGCACGTCGGCCTTCTTCGCCGCCGCCACCGCGTCCATGATCGCGGTGAGCTGCGGCACGCCGACGCCGGCGACGATGCGCGTGGTGCAGATCGAGCCCGGGCCGATGCCGACCTTGATGCAGTCCGCGCCGGCATCGATCAGCGCCTGCGCGCCGCCCTCGGTCGCGACGTTGCCGGCCACCACCTGCACCGCGTTGGAGAGCCGCTTGATGCGGTTGACGGCATTGAGCACGTGGCGCGAATGGCCGTGCGCGGTGTCGACCACGACGACGTCGACGCCGGCATCGATCAGCCGCTCGGTGCGTTCATAGCCGGTCTCGCCGACCGTGGTGGCAGCGGCGACGCGCAGGCGGCCGTGCTCGTCCTTGCAGGCGAGCGGATGGGCGACCGCCTTCTCGATGTCCTTGACGGTGATCAGGCCGACGCAGCGATACTGGTCGTCGACGACGAGCAGCTTCTCGATGCGATGCTTGTGCAGCATCCGCTTCGCCTCGTCCTGGCCGACGCCCTCGCGCACCGTGACGAGGTTCTCGTGCGTCATCAGCTCCGAGACCTTCTGCCGGGGATCGCTGGCGAAACGCACATCGCGGTTGGTCAGGATGCCGACCAGCTTGCCCGGCACGTTCTTGGCGGCACCGGTGACGACCGGAATGCCCGAGATGCCGTTCTCCTTCATCAGGGTCAGCGCATCGGCCAGCGTGGCGTCGGGGCCGATGGTCAGCGGATTGACCACCATGCCGGACTCAAACTTCTTGACCTGCCGCACCTGCGCGGCCTGCCCTTCCGGATCGAAGTTGCGGTGGATGACGCCGAGACCGCCGGCCTGCGCCATCGCGATCGCCATGCGCGCCTCGGTGACGGTGTCCATCGCGGACGCCATGATCGGGATGTTGAGCGAGATCGCGCGGGTGACGCGCGAGCGAATATCGACTTCCGAGGGAAGCACGTCGGACAAACCGGGCTTCAGCAGCACATCGTCGAACGTGAAGGCTTCGCGGATAGCCGGAAATCCCGTGGCCATTGCCAACTCCTTTATCTGCGGCCCAGCCGCGATGGTCTTACGGATGAACGCTACCTGCGGCGACGCTCGCTGCGTCACCGTCGAATCGGCGCCCATCGGTGGGGTTGACGCTGGTCGATAGCATGGCCGCATGACGAATCAAAGTGTTTGCCAGCCATGCACAGGCCTTTTTAGGGTCCGGTTCAGGGCGCCCGGTAACCCGGCGGCGGCCCATGGCGGCGGATCGCCTCGACCATTTCGCGATGGCGCCGGTCCTCGCGCTTCATGTGGACCGCGATCACGGCATGGGCCGACGGCACCAGCAGCAACACGTGGAAAAACAGCCCGAAAACCGCGCAAAACACGATCAGGACCAGATTAAAGATGGCCGAAAACGGCTGTCCGTTCAGGAGCAGTCCGATCGGCGGCAAGAGGGCGGCAAGGACGTAGATCACGGCGAACCTTTGGACACGGGCGGATGCATACCAGCGTCACGCAGGATTTAGGGCGTTTGGCCGGTTCCGCAATAGCGTGGCCGAGGGCAGGATGATATGGCCCGCTCGCCCGCCTTTTCAGCACAGCTGTCCTGTTTTGATGAACAAGCAACGCCTGATCCCGCTCATCGTGGCCACCGCCCTGTTCATGGAGAACATGGACTCCACGGTGATCGCGACCTCGCTGCCGGCGATCGCCGCCGATATCGGCACCAGCCCGCTGACGCTGAAACTGGCGATCACCTCCTACCTGCTGTCGCTCGCGGTGTTCATCCCGGCGAGCGGCTGGACCGCGGACCGCTTCGGCGCCCGCATCGTGTTTGCCGGCGCCGTCGGCGTGTTCATGCTGGGCTCGATCGGCTGCGCACTGTCGTCCTCGGTGACCGATTTCGTGTTCGCCCGCATCCTGCAGGGCCTCGGCGGGGCGATGATGACCCCGGTCGGTAGGCTGGTGCTGCTGCGCTCGGTCGACAAGAGTGCGCTGGTCAACGCGATGGCCTGGGTGACGGTCCCTGCGCTGATCGGCCCGGTGATCGGGCCGCCGCTCGGCGGCTTCATCACCACCTATTTCTCCTGGCACTGGATCTTCCTGATCAACATCCCGATCGGGCTGCTCGGCATCTTTCTGGCGCTGAAATACATCGACCCGATCAAGAGCGAGGATCCCGAGCGCTTCGACCTGATAGGACTGGTGCTGGCTGGCATTGGCCTCGCCGGCATCGCCTTCGGACTGTCGGTGGCCGGGCTCAATCTGCTGCCGTGGCCGATCGTCGCCGCGCTGGTCGGGGTCGGCACGGTCTCGATGACGCTTTACGTCATCCACGCGCGGCGGACCGGTTCGCCGGTGCTCGATTTCGGCTTGCTGCGGCTGCCGACCATGCGCGCGTCGATCGTCGGCGGCTTCATGTTCCGGCTCGGCATCGGCGCGCTGCCGTTCCTGCTGCCGCTCTTGATGCAGGTCGGCTTCGGCCTGTCGCCGTTCCGGTCCGGTCTCGTCACCTTTGCGTCGGCGGTCGGCGCCATGGGGATGAAAACGCTGGCGGCGCGCATCATCCGCGCCTTCGGCTTCCGCAACATGATGACCGTCAACGCGGTGGTCAGTTCGGCCTTCCTCGCCGCCTGCGCCTTGTTCACAATCTCGACGCCGCTGATGCTGATCTTCACCATCCTGGTGGTCGGCGGCTTCTTCCGCTCGCTGCAGTTCACCGCAATCAACACGGTGGCCTATGCCGAGGTCGAAGCGCCGCAGATGAGCCGGGCCACCACCCTCGTCAGCGTCAACCAGCAGCTCGCGGTGTCCGCCGGCGTCGCGGTCGGCGCGTTCTCGGTTGAAACCACGCTGGCGCTGCATCACCAGACCGAGCTCTCCGCCGACGTGTTCGCGCCCGCCTTCATCGTGGTATCGCTGATCTCGGCGGCCTCGGCCTGGTTCTTCTGGCAGATGCCGGCTGAGGCCGGCAACGAGATCGCCGGCCGCAAGGCGATCGACATCTCGAGCCGCAAGGGCGCCGAGAAGCGCGCCGCGACCGAAGCCGTCAAGGTCGCGACCGAGGACACCCAGAACGCGCGCGATCAACGCCTCGGCTAGTCGATCGAACGAGCCGTTCCCGAGGCACGGACACCGCGAGTCGCCGTCAGGGTCACGACCAGACCATCAGGGGTGGCCGGTCATTCCGCCTGGCTGTTTTCGATCCGGACGTTCGATTAGTTCGTATGTGGGAACGTGGGTCGCTTCCAGCCACGATTCCAACGCAGCTCCGCAGACCGTGCAGATCGCATCACCCGTATGCGGCACCAAGAACTTCTCTTCGGTGCGTCTGTACTCGGCGCCGCAATTGCATTGAACAATGGTCGCCATCTGGCAAATATGCGCTTGCGTCGGCCGATTTTCTAGTCCGGCGCGAAACGGCCCCGGTGCGCGAAACTGACGCTGCATCAAGGCCGCCAACCCGTGGGGGGTTTTCTCCCGGTGGGCTTGGGGGGCATTGGCCGGGAGCAAAGGAGTCGACTCCAGCCGCGCGCCAAGGTTCCCGCCCGTCACTATGAAATGTATTTCTATGTGCTCGGTCTATCACCGTCATCCTGCGGTGGCCGCTTCTTCGGCGGCCCTCGAAGGATCGACGGGCACCAGCCGGGCCGCGCACCCTTCGAGGGCTCGCCCAGCGGCGCAAAGCGCCGCGATTTATCGCTCGTTCACCTGTCCGCGAAATCCCGTCGCCAGCACATAGCGCTCCGACGAATCCTGCCGGCTGGCGGCCGGCTTGACGTGGCGGACGGTGGCGAAATCGCGCTTCAGCTGCGCCACCAGCTCGGCGTCGGCCCCGCTCTGGAACACTTTTGCCAGGAACGTGCCGCCGGGATTGAGCACTTCGCCGGCGAAATGCGCGGCGGTCTCGACCAGGCCGATGATGCGGAGCTGATCGGTCTTGCGATGGCCGGTGGTGTTGGCGGCCATGTCGGACATCACGATGTCGGCGCGGCCGCCCATCATCGCGATCAGCTTCTCCGGCGCGTCGTGGTCGAGGAAGTCGAGCTGCGCGAAGGTGACGCCGGGAATCTCGCCCATCTCCAAGAGATCGATCGCGACCACCTTGCCCTTGCCGTCGGCTGCTCCTGTCCGCTTGGCCGCGATCTGGCTCCAGCCGCCGGGCGCCGCGCCGAGGTCGACCACGGTCATGCCCGGCTTGAGCAGACGGTATTTGTCGTCGATCTCGAGCAGCTTGAAAGCTGCGCGGGAGCGGTAGCCCATCGCCTTGGCCTTGGCGACATAGGGATCGTTGAGCTGGCGCTCGAGCCAGAGTTTTGACGACAGCTTGCGCTTGCCGCCGCTCTTGACCGTGACGTGCAGCCGCCCGGTAGTGTCTTTCGCCATACTGCTTCTCTACTCCCTCGCCCCGCTCTTGCGGGGAGAGGGTTGGGGTGAGGGAATGTTTCCGCAATGAAGATGAGAGATGCGCTCGTGGAAAGTCCCCCTCACCCGGATTGCACTGACATGCAATCCGGCCTCTCCCCGCAAGCGGGGCGAGGCAAGAGAAACTCTAGCACGCCCGCAGCGCGCCGTCCTCGCGCATCATCTCGACCAGCATGCCCTCGCGCAGGCCGCGATCGGCAACGCGGAGCCGCGGCATCGGGAACGCGTTGCGGATCGCATCGAGGATCGCGCAGCCGGCGAGCACCAGATCGGCGCGCTCGACGCTGATGCAGTTGTTGTTGACGCGAGCCTCATAGCTCATGCCGAGCAGCTTCTGGATCGTCGCGGTGACGTCGCAATCGTTCATCCAGATGCCGTCGATGCGGCGGCGGTCGTAGCGCGACAGGTTGAGGAACACGCCGGCGAGCGTGGTCACGGTGCCGGAGGTGCCGAGCATGTGCATGTCGCGCAGATCCTTGCCGTGCTCGGCCGCGAACGGCGCGACGTGCCGCGCAACCTCATCGATCATTCGCGCATACATATCCCTGGTGACGTTCTTGCCGCCGAAATGTTCGGCCAGCGTGACGACGCCGAGCGGGATCGACATCCACGCCTTGATGCGTGGCGCCGCGTCGGGCGCGTTGGGGTCGCGCTCGATCCGCACCAGTTCGGTCGAGCCGCCGCCGATATCGAACAGGATGGCGCCCCGCCCCTTCGGATCGAGCAGCGGCGAGCAGCCGATCACGGCGAGCGTCGCCTCGGTCTCACGATCGATCACCTCGAGCTTGATGCCGGTCTCGGCCGCCACCCGCGCGCGGAAGCTCTCGGCATTGCCGGCGGCGCGGCAGGCCTCGGTGGCGATCAGGCGGAGCCGGCGCGCCTTGCGATAGCGAATCTTGTCGCTGCAGATGGCCAGTGCGGCAATAGCCCGCTCAATCGCGGCCTCGCTGATCGAGCCCGTGGCGGCGATGCCCTCGCCGAGCCTGATGATCCGCGAGAATGAATCGACCACGCGGAACCCGTCGCCGGTGGGACAGGCGATCAACAGCCGGCAATTGTTGGTGCCAAGGTCCAGCGCGGCGTAGACGCCACTTTCCGCCGCCGCCGCAACCAACCCTGGCGGGGCTTCGCTGGCCGGAGGGCCGTCGCAAAGCCGCACATGGTCGTTCATCAAAACTGTCTTTCCACGGGACCCCAGGGGATCCGTAGGATCCTTTAGGCCCGCCGAATAATTATCGTTCACGGAAACTTTAGCAGCGTCAAAGCCCTACGCAAACTCCGTTCACATTGGGTCCATGCCCAATCGGGCGTTGTCGTTAAGGGGGGTGTGCGTTATCTCCTCAGCGCCCCCAAACTCCAGCAAATCCGGGCATTTCAGGTCATTTTCGATGCAAGATCACACGCCGCCTGCCTCCCTCGAAAACGCTATCGCACTGCAAAAATACGGCGTCGGACAGCCTGTTCGACGAAAGGAGGACGACACCCTGGTGCGCGGCAAGGGCAAATACACCGACGATTTCTCGCTGCCCGGCCAGGCCTATTGCTGGATGGTTCGCTCCTCGCATGCCCATGGAATCATCAAGGGGGTCGATACGGCGGCCGCCAAGGCGATGCCCGGCGTGCTCGGGGTCTGGACCGGCGCCGACCTTGCGGCCGCCGGCTACAACCCCTTCACCTGCGGCCTGCCGCTGAAGAACCGCGACGGCTCGCCGCTCAAGCAGACCAACCGCCCCGCGCTGGTGACCGACAAGGTGCGCTTCGTCGGCGATCCCGTCGCCTTCGTGGTGGCGGAGACCGCGGCGCAGGCGCGCGATGCCGCCGAGGCCGTCGAGGTCGATATCGAGCCGCTGCCCGCGGTGACCGACGCAGCTGAAGCCGCCAGGCCCGGCGCGCCGCAGCTCTACGACGACATCCCCGATAACGTCGCGCTCGACTATCACTATGGCGACGCCGCCAAGATCGAGGCGGCGTTCGCCGGCGCGGCGCACATCACCAAGCTCGACATCGTCAACACCCGCGTCGCCGTGGTCTCGATGGAGCCGCGCGTCGCCCTCGCGCATTACGACAAGAAAACCGAACGCTTCACGCTGCAGGTGCCGACCCAGGGCGTCTCCGGCAACAAGGCGATCCTAGCGCGCCTGCTCAACGTGCCCGCCGACAAGGTCCGCATCCTCACCGGCAATGTCGGCGGCTCGTTCGGGATGAAGAATCTCAACTATCCCGAATACACCTGCATCGCGCATGCGGCGCGTGAGCTCGGCCGCCCGGTGAAGTGGCTGGATGAGCGTTCGACCAGCTTCCTCTCCGACAGCCAGGGCCGTGCGCAGCTGATCCACGCCGAGCTCGCGCTCGATGCCGACGGCAAGTTCCTCGCGGTGCGGCTGTCCGGCTACGGCAATCTCGGCGCCTATATCACCGGCGTCGCTCCGGGCCCGCTGTCGCTCAACACCGGCAAGAACCTCGCCAGCGTCTATCGCACGCCGCTGCTCGGCGTCGACATCAAGACGGTCCTGACCAACACCACGCTGATGGGCGCCTATCGCGGCGCCGGCCGGCCCGAGGCCAATTACTACATGGAGCGGCTGATCGATGCGGCCGCCGACGAGATGGGCATCAACCGCTTCACGCTGCGCAAGCGCAACTTCATCAAGCCGTCGCAGCTGCCGTTCCCGGCGGCGTCCGGCGTCACCTATGACAGCGGCGATTTCGCCGGTGTGTTCCAGAAGGCGCTGGAGATCTCCGACTATGAGAACTTCGCCAAGCGCAAGAAGGAGAGCAAGAAGAGCGGCAAGCTGCGCGGTATCGCCGTCGGCTCCTATCTCGAGGTCACCGCGCCGCCGAGCGGCGAGCTCGGCAAGATCAGCTTCGAGCCCGATGGCTCGGTGAAGCTCACCACCGGCACGCTGGATTACGGCCAGGGCCACGCCACGCCGTTCGCGCAGGTGCTGTCCGACCAGCTCGGCGTCCCCTTCGAGAAGATCACGCTCGAACAGGGCGACAGCGATCTCGTCCGCTTCGGCAACGGCACCGGTGGCTCGCGCTCGATCACCGCGACTGGACAGGCGATCGTCGAGGCTTCCGCGCTCGTCGTCGAGAAGGGCAAGAAGGCCGCCGCGCACATGCTGGAGGCCTCCGAGGCCGACATCGAATTCGGCGCCGGCCGCTTCACCATCGCCGGCACCGACCGCTCGATCGGCATCATGGAGCTCGCCGAGCGGATGCGCGCCGGCAAGATGCCGGAAGGCACGCCGGAGACGCTCGACGTCGATCACGCCACCAAGGAGACGGCGTCGACCTTCCCGAACGGCTGCCACGTCGCCGAGGTCGAGATCGATCCGGACACCGGCGTGACGCGGATCGTGCGCTACTCCGCGGTCAACGATTTCGGCGTCGTGGTCAATCCGATGATCGTCGCGGGCCAGCTGCACGGCGGCGTCGCGCAGGGCATCGGCCAGGCGCTGATGGAGGAAATCAGCTACGACGCCTCCGGCCAGCCGATCACCGGCTCGTTCATGGACTACGCGCTGCCGCGCGCCGGCGACGTGCCGTCGATGCTGGTCGGCGATCATCCCTCGCCGGCGAAATCCAACCCGCTCGGCACCAAGGGCTGCGGCGAGGCCGGCTGCGCCGGCAGCCTCGTCTGCATCGTCAACGCCGTGGTCGACGCGCTGTCGGAGTACGGCATCAAGCACATCAACATGCCGCTGACGCCCGAACGCGTCTGGCGCGCGATCCAGGACGCCAAGGCGAGCGCGGCATAAGGGCTCTCCTGCTCCCTCGCCCCGCTCTTGCGGGGAGAGGGCTGGGGTGAGGGACTCCATCCGGCGAGCAAGGTCGTTGTAACTGGAATTGTGCCTTGCCCCTCACCCGGATCGCATCTGCGATGCGATCCGACCTCTCCCCGTGAAGAACGGGGAGAGGTGGAAAGTTACGCCGCGGCCTGCTCGCGCGGCTGGGTGATCGCGATGTGCCAGCAATGCGCGAGCGGCACACCGTTGCCGAGCACCAGCGCGTCGAGCTCGACGAAGCGGTGGCCCTTCTTGTCGTAATTGCCCGTCACCTTGGCGCGCGCGGTCAGCTCGTCGCCGATCTTGCCCGCCGACAGCAGCT
This sequence comes from Bradyrhizobium sp. 33ap4, assembly GCF_032654765.1. NCBI lineage: Bacteria > Pseudomonadati > Pseudomonadota > Alphaproteobacteria > Hyphomicrobiales > Nitrobacteraceae > Bradyrhizobium > Bradyrhizobium sp. 33ap4. Next base: position 72,713 of record NZ_JAUMTJ010000027.1, read on the forward strand.
GCATGCGGGTGCCGACATGGATCCAGGGCCCGAGGATCGCATTGTCGACCAGGACCTTGTTCATCACCCGCGGCAGCAGGCCGGGATGGCCGAGACCTTCGCGCAGGTAGATCGGGTCGGTCTCCCGGATATCGGCGAGATATTCCTTCGCGGCATCACCCGACCAGTCGCGCGGGATGGTGCCGAGCCACTTGCCCTCTTCATAGGACGACGCGCTGACCGGCTTGCGCTCGGCGACAGCTGCGACCTGCTTGTAGTCGTCGAGCACGAACTTCGGCGCCGATGCCGGCAGCGACGCGGTGCCGGTCGCGCAGAGCTCGCCTCGGCTGTGGAGCTCGATCGTGAGCCCATTGCCGGTCTCCTGGCCCGTCAATTCCGCGATCTCGCCGTCATAGACCGGCTTGACGAAGCGCGCCTCGATCAGGCCGCGCGCGAGGAAATCGCGGCCCCATTTCTCAACCGGCAGGTGCATCATGTAGGCCATCACGTCGACGCCGGGCACCAGCCCGCCGGAAAAGCCGAACTTCCGCGCCACCGTGTCGTCATGGATCTTGTTCTCCGACAGTTTCGAGGTGTTGTACGCCGAGACGCGGTAGGTCAGCGAAGCCGTCTTCGAATCCATGGGGTTTCCCCTTATTTCCGTTGTTTTTCTCAGGCAATCGTAGTCGAACCGGGCAGCGTGACAAGCCTCTCGTTTTGCTCGCAATTTTCCGCCCGATGGAGTACACGCAGGCCGCGCCTGCCAACCCTGGAATCGATGACTGAAACCCCTGCTCCCACCCGCATCTATGTCGACGCCGACGCCTGCCCGGTGAAGGACGAGATCTATCGCGTCGCGATCCGGCTCGGCGTGCCCGTCAGCGTGGTCGCGGTCAATTTCATCCGCGTGCCGCAGGATCCGCTGATCGAGCGCATTGCCGCCGGTTCCGGCATGGATGCCGCCGACGACTGGATCGCGGAACGCGCGCATGAAGGCGACGTGGTGGTCACGGCGGACATTCCGCTGGCGAGCCGCTGCGTCAAGGCCGGCGCCGATGTGATCGCGCCGAACGGCAAGCCGTTCACCGAACAGTCGATCGGCATGACACTTGCGGTGCGCAATCTGATGACCGATCTGCGCTCGTCGGGCGAGATCACCGGCGGGCCGAAATCATATTCGCCGCGCGACCGCTCGACCTTCCTGTCGACGCTCGACCAGACCATCCGCCGTATCCAGCGCCGCCGCGCCGAGCAGGCGCAGGCGAGCGAGCCGGGTTAGCGCAATGGCTCCGCCTCCTCTCATCCAGCTCAAGGACATCAGCCTGACCTTCGGCGGTACGCCGCTGCTGACGGGCGTCGAGCTCTCGGTCTCCGCCGGCGAGCGCGTCTGCCTGATCGGCCGCAACGGCTCCGGCAAGTCGACCCTGCTGCGGATCGCGGCCGGCCTGGTCGAGCCTGACGCCGGCAGCCGCTTCGTACAGCCCGGCGCCACCATCCGCTATCTGCCGCAAGAGCCGGATTTCGGCGAGCACAACACGACGCTCGCCTATGTCGAGGCCGGCCTCGGCCCCGGCGACGACCACTACCAGGCCCGCTATCTGCTTGAGCAGCTCGGCCTCAGCGGCGAGGAAGATCCCGCGCTTGTCTCCGGCGGCGAGGCGCGCCGCGCGGCGCTGGCGCGCGTGCTGGCGCCCTCGCCCGATATCCTGCTGCTCGACGAGCCGACCAACCATCTCGACCTGCCGACCATCGAATGGCTCGAGGCCGAACTGGAAAGCCGGCGCTGCGCGCTGGTGCTGATCAGCCACGACCGCCGCTTCCTCACCAATCTGTCGCGCACCACGGCCTGGCTCGACCGCGGCCAGATCCGGCAGATCGAGCGCGGCTTCGGCGCCTTCGAGGCGTGGCGCGACGAGGTGCTGGCCGAGGAAGAGCGCGAGCAGCACAAGCTCGACCGCAAGATCGTCAACGAGGAGCACTGGCTGCGCTACGGCGTCTCCGGCCGCCGCAAGCGCAACGTCAAGCGGCTCGGCAATCTGCATGCGCTGCGCGACCAGCGCCGCAACTATCGCGGCGCCACCGGCAATGCCACGCTCGCCGCCGCCGAAGCCGAGAAGTCCGGCCGCCTGGTGATCGAGGCCAAGAACATCGCGAAGGCGTTCGGCGAGCGCAAGATCGTCGACGGCTTCTCGACCCGGATCCAGCGCGGCGACCGGCTCGGTATCGTCGGCCCGAACGGCGCCGGCAAGACCACATTGGTGCATCTGTTGATCGGCAACGATCCGCCCGACTCCGGTTCGGTGCGACTCGGGGCCAATATCGAGATGGCAACCCTCGACCAGCACCGCGAGAGCCTCGACCCGAAGCTGACGCTGGCTGAAGCCTTGACCGGCGGCCGCGGCGACCACGTCATGGTCGGCGACAAGTCGAAGCACGTCATCGGCTACATGAAGGATTTCCTGTTCGCGCAGGAGCAGCGCGGCACGCCGCTGGAAGCGCTCTCCGGCGGCGAGCGCGGCCGCCTGATGCTGGCGCGCGCGCTGGCCAAGCCGTCGAACCTCTTGATCCTGGACGAGCCGACCAACGACCTCGATCTCGAAACCCTCGACGTGCTCGAGGACATGCTCGGCGATTACGAAGGCACGGTGATCCTGATCAGCCACGACCGCGACTTCCTCGACCGCGTCGTGACGTCGGTGATCGTGCCCGAGGGCCAGGGCCGCTGGATCGAATATGCCGGCGGCTATTCCGACATGCTGACGCAGCGCGGCGCCGACGTGAAGCGCGAGACGGTGAAGGCGGATACCGCGACCGAAGAGAAGAAGGAAGCCAGGGCGGCAGCGCCCGAGGCAGCACCGCGGCGCCGGCTGAGCTTCAACGAGAAACACGCGCTGGAAACCTTGCCGAAGACCATCGACAAGCTGCACAACGAGATCGCCAAGCAGCAGAAGCTGCTCGACGATCCCGATCTCTATACGAAGGATCGCAAGAAATTCGACGCCGCCTCGGCCGCGATCGCAAAGGCGCAGCAAGAGCTCGCTGCCGCCGAGGACCGCTGGCTCGAGTTAGAGGTGCTGCGCGAAGAGATCGAGCAGGCATGAACACAATGATTCTTGCCGTCATTGCGAGGAGCGGAGCGACGAAGCAATCCATGCATCTGCAAACGCGGACAGATGGATTGCTTCGCTCCGCTCGCAATGACGGAAACTCTGCAATGGAGCCACCCCGATGACGACGCCCCTCGCCGCCAAGATCGCCAAGGAATACGGCACGCCCTGCGCCGTGATCGACATGGACCGGGTCGAGCGCAACATCGCACGCATCCAGAAGGCCTGCGACGAGGCCGGCGTCGCCAACCGTCCGCACATCAAGACGCACAAGAACCCGATGCTGGCGCAGCTGCAGATCAAGGCCGGCGCCAAAGGCATCACCTGCCAGAAGCTCGGCGAGGCCGAGATCATGGCGGACGCCGGCATCGACAACATCCTGATCAGCTACAATCTGCTCGGCGACGAGAAGATGGCGCGGCTCGGCGCGCTGCAAGCAAAGGCCAACGTCACCGTCGCAGCCGACAATTCCGTCGTCGTCGGCGACCTGCCGAAGGCCGCCGCCGCCTCCGGCCGCCCGCTCTCGGTCGTGGTCGAATGCGACACCGGCCGCAAGCGCGCCGGCGTCGAGACCCCGGCCGAGGCGATCGCGCTGGCGCGCGAGATCGCAGCCTCCAAGGGCCTCAGCTTCGCGGGCTTCATGCTGTATCCGACCGAGACCGGCTGGGCCGATGCGCAGAAATTCTATGACGAGGCGCTAGCCGGCGTGCGCGCCCATGGCCTCGACGCGACCATCGTCTCCACCGGCGGCACGCCGAACCTGAAGAATCTCGGCAAGCTGAAGGGCGGCACCGAGCATCGCTTCGGTACCTACATCTACAACGACCGCATGCAGGTCGCGGCCGGCGTCGCGACCTGGGACGATTGCGCGCTGCATATTTATTCCACCGTCGTCAGCCGCGCCGGCCCCGAGCGCGGCATCCTCGATGCCGGCTCCAAGACGCTGACCTCGGACACCGGCGGCCTCGAAGGCCACGGCCTGATCCTCGAACATCCGGAGGCCAGGATCGCGCGCTTCGCCGAGGAGCACGGCTTCCTCGATCTCTCCCGCAGCAACACCCGCCCCAATGTCGGCGACGTGGTGCGGATCGTGCCCAATCACGTCTGCGTCGTCGTCAACATGATGGACGAGGTCGTGATGGTGCGCGGTGACGAGATCATCGGTGCGCTGCCGGTGACGGCGCGGGGCAAGCTGCGGTAGCCGCATACACAGACCTTGTAGGATGGGTAGAGCGTAGCGAAACCCATCATGTCACTGCGGATCGAAGTTGATGGGTTTCGCTTCGCTCTACCCATCCTACGAACTCCGCATTTACTCCCGCATCAGCGCCTGCAGCTCGCGGTCCAGCGCCGCGCGAAACACCTCGATCGGCCGCGCCAGGCGGCCGGCCGGCGGGCGATGCACGATCCAGGCGCGGACTGCGGGATTGAAATCCGCGATCTTCACGGCCTTGAGCCGGCTACGGATCGGGCTTCGTTTCAGCGCCACCGGCGTCACGAGGCCGATGCCGAGCCCGCGCGCCACCAGCGACAGCCGCAGCTCGCTGTCGAGCGCCTCGACCGCGATGTTGAACGGCAGATGCGCCGCATCGAATTGACGCTTCAGCGTCTGGCGAAAGCCGCAGCCGTCCTGGTTGATCACCCATCCGGTCCGCGACAGCCATTCGAGATCGACCGACTTCGGCGTCTTCATGTCGCGCGCGACGACGAACACCACCGGCTGCGCGCCGAGATCGTCGGCCACGAGATCGTCGGGCGGCGCGGTGCCGTCAGGCAAACAGATTGCAGCGGCATCGAGCTCGTTGCGGCTGACCCGCTCCATGTGGTTGGGCGACCAGCCGGAGACGACGCGCACCGCCAGCGCCGGAAATTCGCCGCGCACCGCATCGAGCGGTCCGGTCAGCCCGGCCTCCGACAAAAACGGCGTCAGGCCGAGCCTGAACTCGCCGCGCACCACGCCGTCATTGGCGACGCCTGACTTGAGGTCGTCGAGCATGCGCAGCAGCCGGCGGCCCTGCTCATAGGCTTCGATTCCCGCCGCCGTCGGCTTCAGCGGCTTCGATAGCCGGTCGAGCAGCTGCGCGCCGAGCATCTCCTCGAGATTCTGGATCCGCCGCGTCACGCCGGGCTGGGTCAGGTTCAGCCGCGCCGAGGCCGCGACGATCGATCCGGTCTCGACCACGGCGACGAACGCCACGAGGTCATGGGTGTTCATAATAATCTCGCATATTCTTCATCATCTTATTTGAATTGTAGCATATTATCCCGATCCCCTAAAGGGGGCCTCGCCACTCCATCGCGAGGTCCCATGACCATCTCCGAAGCCACCAAACTCTCCCCGGCGCGCACCGTCGCCGTGCGTCCGCTGATCTGGATCGGCGCCATCACGACCGGCACCGTCGTCACCAATCTCTTTGCGCCGCAGATTCTCGTCGGTCTGATGGGCCGCTCGCTCGGCATGACCGCGCTAGAGGCCGGCCTGATCTCGACGTTGACCCTGCTCGGCTACGCGCTCGGGCTGCTACTGCTGGTGCCGCTGGTCGACCTCGTCGAGAACAAGCGGCTGATCCTGCGCACGCTGGCCTGCGCTATCGTCGCGGCGATCGGCACCGCGATGGCGCCGACGCCGTTGATCCTGCTGGCCGCCACCTTCATCCTCGGCGCGTCGTGCGCGGCGATCCAGATGGTGGTGCCGCTGGTTGCGTCGATGGTGCCGCCGGAGCGCCGGGGACAGGCGATCGGCGATGTGATGAGCGGCCTGATGATCGGCATCCTGCTGTCGCGGCCGATGGCGAGCCTGATCGCGGACAGCTGGAACTGGCGCGGCTACTATGTCACCTCGGCCGTGCTGATGACGGTGCTCGCCGCAGCACTGGCGCGCACCCTGCCGACGCTGCAGCCGGCGGCGAAGGTCAGCTACGGCGCGCTGCTGCGTTCGTTCCCGACACTGCTGCGCGAGGAGCCGGTGCTGCGCGTCCGGTCCTGGACCGCGGCGCTGGTGATGGCCTCGTTCACCGCGTTCTGGGCCGCCGTGGCGCTACGCCTGCCGGACGCGCCGTTCAAGCTCGACGCCAGGGGCATCGCACTGTTCGCACTGATCGGCGTTGCCGGCGCCGTCGCGACGCCGCTGGCCGGCCGCTCGGGCGACCGTGGCCTGGCACGGCCGATGCTGATCGGCTCGCACCTGCTGATATCCGCATCGCTCGCGCTGTGCGCTTGGGCCGGCGTACTGGAGTCGCGGATTGCAGCACTCGTCGCGCTGAGCCTCGGCACCATCCTGCTCGATCTCGGCATCACCACCGACCAGACGCTCGGCCGCCGCGCCGTCAACCTGCTGCGCGCCGAGGCGCGCGGCCGGATCAACGGCCTGTTCGTGGCGCTGTTCTTCATCGGCGGCGCGGTGGGCGCGGCAGCGGCGTCCGCGGCGTGGAGCTTTGGTGGTTGGACCGCGGTGTGTGCGGTGGCTGCGGCGTTCGGTGTGCTTGGATTCATCACCGACCTCGCCACGAAGACCGGCTCGGAATGAGCCTATCCCGTAGGATGGGTAGAGCGCAGCGAAACCCATCATGCTTCCGCTGGGAAAAAAGTTGATGGGTTTCGCTTCGCTCTACCCATCCTACAGAGCTACGATTTCTGCACGAGCCATCGTAACACGCCCTTCCCAGCGGCGACGCCCGTTGCAAACGACGCCTGCAACAGATAGCCGCCGGTCGGCGCCTCCCAATCGAGCATCTCGCCGGCCGCGAAAACGCCGGGCAGCCGCCGCAGCATGAAATGCGCGTCGAGTTCGTCGAACCTGATGCCGCCAGCGCTCGAGATCGCGCGTGCGATCGGTGCCACGCCGGTGATCCGGATCGGCACCGCATTGATCAGTTCGGCCAATTCGGCCGGCGGCAGCGCGGCCAGCGAACGGCCGACGGCGACGGCCGCCTCCTGCAACAGCCCGATGCCGACCGGCGAGAGCTGCGCGGCCTTGCGCAGGAAATTGGAAAGGGATTGCTTGCCCTTCGGCGCCGACAGACGCGCGACCAGTTCGTGGCGCGCGGCATCGGGCCGCAACGCCACCGTCAGTGTCGCCGTTCCCTTCGCGAGCACCGCCTCGCGCAATTCCGCCGACAGCGCATAGATGGCGCCGCCCTCGATGCCGGCGCGGGTGACGATCGCTTCGCCGCGCACCGTATGCGGACCAATCGTGAGCGCGACGCCCTTGAGCGGCTGGCCCTCGAACCGGTCGCGGAAGATATTCGACCAGGCAACCGTGAAGCCGGAATTGGCTGGCTTGATCGGCGCCATGGCAACGCCCTTTGCGGCGAGGATCTCCGCCCAAGCGCCGTCCGAGCCGAGTCGCGGCCAGCTCGCGCCGCCGAGTGCCAGCACGGTTGCATCGGCATTGACCACGCGCGGACCGCCTGAAGTCTCAAACAGCAGTCCCCCTCGCGCGTCCCATCCGGTCCAGCGATGCCGGAATGCGAATGCAACGCCCGCGGCATCGAGCCGCCGCAGCCAGGCGCGCAAGAGAGGCGATGCCTTGAACGCCTCGGGGAACACGCGGCCGCTGCTGCCGACGAAGGTCGGCTGCCCCAGCGCCTCGCTCCAGACGCGCAGTGCTTCAGGCGGAAAAGCCTCGACCGCAGCCTTCAGATGCGGCATCGCCTCGCGATAGCGCGCAAGGAAATCCGGCAGCGGTTCGGAGTGGGTGAGATTGAGCCCGCCACGGCCGGCCATCAGGAATTTGCGGCCAGCCGACGGCATCGCGTCGTAGACAGTGACTTGTGCGCCACCTTGCGCGAGCACCTCCGCCGCCATCAGGCCGGCAGGTCCGGCTCCGATGACGGCGACGCTCATGCTCAGAGCTTGATCCCGGCCCGCGCGGCGGCCTGGGCGACATACTTCTGTGTCTGCTCGAACGCGCCCTGCAGCGCCTTCGCGGTCGACATGTCGCTGATCGCGTTGAAGTGCGCGGCGACGCCGTCCGGCGTCCATTCGGACTGCGGCAGGTTGACGCCTTCGGTCTCCAGCACGCGGATCACGGCAAACGAGCCGGCGCCGGCGCCCATGATGGTGCGGGTCGGTGCGTCCTCCGAGAGCAGGAATTCGACCGCGGGCGTGATCGCTTCCGGCTTCATCAGCGCCAGCGCCTGCGGCGGCAGCAGTTCCTCGGTCATGCGGGTCGCAGCGGTCGGCGAGATGGTGTTGACCTTGATGTTGTTCTTGCGGCCCTCTTCGGCGAGCACGTTCATCAGGCCGACCATGCCGGCCTTCGCCGCGCCGTAATTGGCCTGGCCGAAATTGCCGAACAGGCCGGACGACGACGTCGTCAGCACGATGCGGCCGTAATTGCGCTCGCGCATGCCGGCCCACACCGCCTTGCAGCAGAAGAAGGTGCCGGTGAGATGCACGTCGAGCACCTTGGCCCAGTCGGCGACCTCGAGCTTGGTGAACGACTTGTCGCGCAGGATGCCGGCATTGGCGCACAGGAGATCGACGCTGCCCCACTCCTTGGTGGCGCGCTCGACCATCGCGGTGACCTGCTCGAAGTTCGAGACGTCGGCGCCGTCGGCCATCGCGGTGCCGCCGGCTTTCCGGATCTCCTCGACCACGGTCTCGGCCGGCGACAGCGACCCACCGGTGCCGTCGCGCGCGCCGCCGAAATCGTTGACCACCACCTTGGCGCCGCGGCTGGCGAGCCCCAGCGCATGCGCCCGTCCGAGACCATTGCCCGCGCCGGTGACGATAGCGACGCGTCCGTCAAACCTGATTGCCATGCCGTAAATTCCTGTTCTTCCCTTCTCCCCTTGTGGGAGAAGGTGGCGCGCGCCAGCGCGCCGGATGAGGGGTCTGTCTCCGCGAGCTCAAGCGAGAGTCTTTGCGTGGAGACAGACCCCTCACCCGGCTTCGCGTGCCGCGAAGCCACCCTCTCCCACAGGGGGAGAGGGTGGAGACGCTCGCGATTGGCAGCTTTTGAGCAGCGATGGATGGCCGGGTCAAGCCCGGCCGAGACTGGCCAGGCGGCCACCGGGCGCGCTAGACCGAAGGGGTCATCGACCCGCAGGGTTTCAGGCTTTTGAGCACATGCCCGCTCCAGCACTCGTGATGCTCTTGAGCGTAGCTAATCGCACCGATCACAATCAAAGCGACTACGACAATTCCGGCGACGATGTTTTGCACCATGGCTGCCACTCCCGGGACCGCACCGCCTAAAGCGGGCATCATGGACACCGGGGAACACAGCCGTCAATGCGCTACATGGGCCAGAGCAGCGCACCGCCTGAAAAACAGATTGAGGTGGCTCGCTGCACCTCCCCGCTTGCGGGAGAGGTGCACAACCCTTCGCGGTTGCAACACAACCGTGTCTTGTGATCCTCAGCTGAAATAGATCAGGCCGAGCCAGTCGGCGACCAGCGCGGGCTTTTCCTCGCCCTCGATCTCGACCGTGACGTTGGTGCGCGACAACAACTCCTTCGGCTTGCGCAGCGTGGCTTCGGCCAGCACGAAGCGGCCGCGGACGCGTTTTCCGGAGCGCACCGGCGAGATGAAGCGCAGCTTGTCGAAGCCGTAATTGACGCCCATCGCGGTGCCCTCGAGCACCGGCATCACCTCGTAGGACATGATCGACATCAGCGACATCGTCAGGAAGCCATGCGCGATCGTGGTGCCGAAGGCGGTCTCCTTCCTGGCGCGCTCGGGATCGACATGGATGAACTGGTGATCCTCGATCACGTCGGCATAGGTGTCGATGCGGCCCTGATCGAGCAGGTGCCACGAGGACACGCCGATCTCCTTGCCGACCATGCCCTGGTAGGTTTCCAGCGACACCGGCGGCTTCTTCCAGACTTCGTTCATTGGCTAACCTCTGCTAACCGGAGGTCCGCACCTTCTGCAGCTCCGGAAATTCTTCCTCGCGGAACTCGATCCCGCGCAACGCATCGCTTCTGACATCGTCGTGTTCGAGCCGGCGCAACTGCACGCGACGGATTTTTCCAGAAATCGTCTTCGGCAGTTCGGTGACCAGCTCGATCTTGCGAATGCGTTTAAACGGTGCGAGCCGCGTGTGCAAATGTTTGAAGATCGACAGCGCGGTCTCCGGCGTTCGTTCGACGCCTGATACCAGCAGCACATAGGCCTTCGGGACCGCCAGCCGGATCGGGTCCGGGCTCGGCACCACGGCGGCTTCGGCCACCGCGTCATGCTCCAGCAGCACGCTCTCCAGCTCGAACGGCGAGATCCGGTAGTCGGAGGATTTGAACACGTCGTCGGTGCGGCCGACGAAGGTGAGATAACCCTCGTCATCGGTGAACACGACGTCGCCGCTGCGATAGATCTCGCCGTCGGTGCCGATCAGCTTGCCGTCGTCGCCCTGATAGCCCTGCATCAGGCCCGCCGGCCGGTCTGCGCCGAGCAGCAAGGTCACCTCGCCTTCCTTCGCGGCGTGGCCGTCATTGTCGGTGACCTGCACGCGATAGCCCGGTAGCGGCCGGCCCATTGAGCCGACCTTGACCTCCTGTCCCGGCGAGTTGCCGGCCAGCGCGGTGGTTTCGGTCTGGCCGTAGCCGTCGCGGATGGTCAGCCCCCAGGCCGATTTGACCTGGTCGATGATCTCCGGATTGAGCGGTTCGCCGGCGCCGCACACCTCGCGCAGCGAGACCTTGAAGCTTGCGAGCTCTTCCTGGATGAACAACCGCCACACCGTGGGCGGCGCGCACAGCGTGGTCACCCCGCAGCGGCCGATGATCGAGAGCAGTCCCTTCGCCTCGAAGCGTGGCTGATTCGCGATAAAGATCGTTGCGCCGGCATTCCACGGCGCGAAGAAGCAGCTCCAGGCATGCTTGGCCCAGCCGGGCGAGGAGATGTTGAGATGGATGTCGCCGGGCTGCAGGCCGATCCAGTACATGGTCGAGAGATGGCCGACCGGATAGCTGCGCTGGCTGTGCCGCACCAGCTTCGGCTTTGCCGTGGTGCCCGAGGTGAAATAGAGCAGCATCGGATCGTCGGCCTTGGTCGGGCCATCGGGCGTGAACGCCTCGGGCGCCTTCGCCGCATCCTCGAACGGCAGCCAGCCGTCCTGCGGCTGCGTCGCGCCGACCACGATACGGGCGAGCTTGTCGCTGCCGAGGCCGACGAACTTCGCGACCTGATCCTGCGTGGCGACCACCGCCCTCGCCTTGCCGCGGTCGAGCCGGTCGCGCAATTCATCCGCGGTCAAGAGCGTGGTGGCGGGGATCACGACGACGCCGAGCTTCATCGCCGCCAGCATGGTCTCCCACAGCGGCACGACATTGCCGAGCAGCAGCAACAGATGATCGCCGCGCTTCAGCCCCTGCGCGCGCAGGAAATTTGCAACCTGGCTTGAGCGGCGCGACAGCTCAGCGAAGGAAAGCTTGGTCTCGTTGCCGCTGGCGGCATCGACGATCCACAGCGCCGGCCGGTCGCGGCTGTCAAGATTTCGCGCCAGTTCGGCATCGAACCAATCGAGCGCCCAGTTGAACGGCACCGGATCGGGCCAGCGAAATCCCTTCACCGCGGCGTCGTAGTCGGTGCGGTGCTTGAGCAGAAAGGCGCGTGCGCCCTGAAATGTGGTCATCCGGCTTCACCACGTATTCTGTCGTCATCCTGAGGAGCCGCGCATTGCGCGGCGTCTCGAAGGATGGCCACGGACACCATCTTTCCATCCTTCGAGGCTCGCTCCGCTCGCATCTCAGGATGACGGCGATTTACTTCGGGGCAAGGGCCCTAACGTGCTGGATAATTCCGGAAAAGTCGACCCCGCCGTGGCCCGACGCGTCGAAGGTCTTATAGATCTCCTGCGCGTGCTTGCCGAGCGGCGTGACCGCGCCGGCGGCATTGGCGGCGTCCTGCGCCAGGGTCAGGTCCTTGACCATCAGGTTCGAAGCAAAACCCGGCTTGTAATCGTTGTTGGCCGGCGAGGTCGGCACCGGGCCGGGAACCGGGCAATAGGTCGTCAGCGACCAGCACTGTCCCGACGAGGTCGAGGCGACGTCGAACAGCGCCTGGTGCGACAGGCCGAGCTTTTCGGCGAGCACGAAAGCCTCGCCGACCGCGATCATGGAAATACCGAGGATCATATTATTGCAGATCTTGGCTGCCTGCCCTGCACCGCCCGCGCCGCAATGCACGATCTTCTTGCCCATGTTTGCCAACATCGGCTGGGCCGCCGCGAATGCCTTCGGCTCGCCGCCGCACATGAAGGTCAGCGTCGCGCCCTTGGCGCCACCGGTGCCGCCGGAGACCGGCGCGTCGACCGAGGCCATGCCGTGCTTGGCAGCCAGCACATGCGCCTGCTTTGCGCTTTCGACGTCGATGGTCGAGCAGTCGATGATCAGCGCGCCGTTGGCCATCGCGGGCAGCACCTCGTTCCAGACGCCGAGCACGTGCTTGCCGGCCGGCAGCATGGTGATGACGACATCGGCGCCCTTCACCGCAGCAACGCTGCTCTCGGCGATCGCGGCGCCGTCACTCCTGGCCTGATCGCGAGACGCTGCGACCAGATCGAACGCGGTCACCTTGTGGCCGGCCTTGACCAGATTGGCGGCCATCGGCCCGCCCATATTGCCGAGCCCGATGAATGCGACGTTTGCCATGGGAAGTCCTCCGCTTGCGACGTTTCTATTTGCTGTCGGGAAATTTCAATTCGTCAGCGCCGATCTCGGCGAAGTAAGGCGTGAGCATCTCCGGCGTCACCTGTTCGATCCGGGCCGGCGACCATGTCGGATTGCGATCCTTGTCGATGACGGCTGCGCGCACGCCCTCGCGGAAATCGTCGCTGGCGAACACCTCGAGCGCGGCGCGATATTCGCGCTTCAGGCACTCTTCCAGCGTCGCGGTCGCGCGCGCCAGCCGCAGCAGTTTCAGCGTCACCACCATGCCGCGCGGCGACTTCTCACCGAGCGTCTTCAGCGTGGCCTGCGCCAGGTCGGAGCCGTCGGCCCTCAGCGCGGCGACGACGTCCTCCATCCGGCCGTGTGCGAACCAGCCGTCGATTTTGGCCTGCATCGCGGCGACAGGGCCAGCCGTCTCGCTAGTGGCGAAGCCTCCGATCAGCCGGTCGATCTCGGCCGAACTCGTACCCGGCGTAACCTTGGTCAGCGCATCGCGCAGCGCCGGCAGCTTTGCGCTCGGCACCACGGCGTCGGCGAATTTGGCGTAGATCGCATCGGGTCCGTTCATGGTGGTGCCGGTGAGCCCGAAATAGGTGCCGATCTCACCCGGCGAGCGCGACAGCAGATAGGTGCCGCCGACATCGGGGAAGAAACCGAGGCCGACCTCGGGCATCGCGAGCTTGGTCCGCTCCGTCACCACGCGGTGGCGGCTATGCGCCGACAGCCCGACGCCGCCGCCCATCACGATGCCGTCCATGAAGGCGACATAGGGCTTTGGGAACTTCTTGATCCGCGCGTTGAGGATGTATTCGTCGCGCCACAGGATCTTGCCGAGATCGCCCTTGACCTTCGAGCTCTCCCAGAGCGCGCGGATGTCGCCGCCGGCGCACAGGCCACGCTCGCCCGCGCCCTCCAGCACGATGACAGCGACATCGGGATCGGCCTCGAACGCATCGAGCGCCCTGTCGATGTCGTGGAACATCTCCAGCGTCACGGCATTGATCGCCTTCGGCCGGTTGAGCCGGATAATGCCGGCAGAACCTTCCTTGCGCGCGATCAGGTCGCCCTCGGCTGCTGCCGCATCATTCATCGCGCGCCCTCGATCAACTTGCGCGACACGATCAGCCGCATGATTTCATTGGTGCCTTCGAGGATCTGGTGCACGCGCAGATCGCGCACGATCTTCTCGACGCCGTATTCGCTGAGGTAGCCGTAGCCACCATGCAGCTGCAGCGCCTGGTTGGCGACCTCGAAGCCGACATCGGTGCCAAACCGTTTTGCCATCGCGCACAGCATGGAAGCGTCCGGATCCTTGCGGTCGAGCGCGGCGGCCGCCCGCCACAGGAAGGTGCGTGCGGCTTCCAGCTCGGTCGCCATGTCGGCGATCTTGAATTGCAGCGCCTGGAATTCGTCGAGGCGTTTGCCGAATGCCTTGCGGTCCTTCATGTAGGCCAACGCCTTGTCGAGCGCCGCCTGCGCGCCGCCGAGCGAGCACGCCGCGATGTTGAGGCGGCCGCCGTCGAGGCCGGCCATCGCGATCTTGAAGCCGATGCCCTCCTCCCCGAGCCGGTTCGCGACCGGCACGCGCGCGTTCTCGAACATCACAGCGCGGGTCGGCTGCGCATTCCAGCCCATCTTGCGCTCGTTAGCGCCGAACGACACGCCCGGCGTCTTGCCGTCGATCACCAGCGTCGAGACGCCGCCCGGACCGTCGCCGCCGGTGCGCACCATCGCCACCAGCAGGTCGGTGCTGCCGGCGCCGGAGATGAACTGCTTCTGGCCGTTGAGCACGTAATGATCGCCGTCGCGCACCGCGCGGGTGCGCAGCGCGGCCGCGTCGGAGCCGGCGCCCGGCTCGGTCAGGCAGTAGCTCGCGATCAGCTCCATGGTGCAGAGCTTCGGCAGCCATGTGTGGCGCTGGATGTCGTTGCCGTAGGCATCGATCATCCAGGACGCCATGTTGTGGATCGAGATGAAGGCCGACGTGGTCGGGCACCCCGTCGCCAGCGCCTCGAAGATCAGCGCCGCGTCGAACCGCGTCATCGCCGAGCCGCCGACATCGTCCTTGATATAGATGCCGCCGATGCCGAGGCCTGCCGCCTCGCGCATCACGTCGACTGGAAAGTGCTTTGTCTCGTCCCATTCGAGCGCGTGCGGCGCGATCTTCTCCGCCGCAAACGCCCGCGCCATGTCGCGAACCGCGATCTGGTCCTCGTTGAGAGCGAACTGCATCTCGCCGCCTAGCCCTGAAGGTTACCCCACCGTCATTGCGAGGAGCGAAGCGACGAAGCAATCCATTCTTCCACGCGGGGGATAGATGGATTGCTTCGCTGCGCTCGCAATGACGTTCCCGGAAATCACTTCATCGTCGGGATCGAGAACTCCGCGCCTTCCTTGACGCCGGACGGCCAGCGCGAGGTCACCGTCTTGGTCTTGGTGTAGAAGCGGATCGAGTCCGGACCGTGCTGGTTGAGGTCGCCGAAGCCGGACTTCTTCCAGCCGCCGAAGGTGTAATAGGCGATCGGCACCGGGATCGGCACGTTGATGCCGACCATGCCGACATTGACCTTGGCGGCGAAGTCGCGCGCGGCGTCGCCGTCGCGGGTGAAGATCGCGACACCGTTGCCGTAGTCATGGTCGGACGGCAGCGCCAGCGCCTCGTGATAGTCGTGGGCGCGCACCACCGAGAGCACCGGGCCGAAGATCTCTTCCTTGTAGATCCGCATGTCCTTGGTGACGTTGTCGAACAGCGAACCGCCGAGATAGAAGCCCTTCTCGTAGCCCTGCATCTTGAAGCCGCGGCCGTCGACCGCGAGCGTCGCGCCTTCCTTGATGCCGATGTCGATGTAGCTCTTGACCTTCTCGACCGCCTCGCGGGTCACCAGCGGGCCGTAATCGGCCGACGGATCGACCGAGGTGCCGATCTTGAGCGACTCGACGCGCGGGATCAGCTTCTCCATCAGGCGGTCGGCGGTGGTCTTGCCGACCGGCACCGCGACCGAGACGGCCATGCAGCGCTCACCGGCGGAGCCGTAGCCGGCGCCGATCAGCGCATCGACCGTCTGGTCCATGTCGGCATCCGGCATCACGATGGCGTGGTTCTTGGCGCCGCCGAAGCACTGGCAGCGCTTGCCGGTCTGCGCGGCGCGCTCGTAGATGTACTGCGCGATCGGGGTCGAGCCGACGAAGCCGATCGCCTTGATATCGGGATCGTCCAGGATGGCGTCGACTGCCTCCTTGTCGCCGTTGACGACGTTGAGGATGCCGGCCGGCAGGCCCGCCTCGATCATCAATTCGGCGAGCATCATCGGCACGCCGGGATCGCGCTCCGACGGCTTGAGGATGAAGGCGTTGCCGCAGGCGATCGCCGGCGCGAACTTCCACATCGGGATCATCGCCGGGAAGTTGAACGGCGTGATGCCGGCGACCACGCCAAGCGGTTGGCGCATCGAATAGATGTCGATGCCGGGGCCGGCGCCCTCGGTGTACTCGCCCTTCATCAGATGCGGGATGCCGCAGGCAAACTCGGCGACCTCGAGGCCGCGCTGGATGTCGCCCTTGGCGTCGGGAACGGTCTTGCCGTGCTCGCGCGCCAGCAGCTCGGCGAGCTTGTCGTAGTCGCGCTGCACCAGCTCGAGGAACCGCATCATGACGCGGGCGCGGCGCTGCGGGTTGGTGGCGGCCCATTCCGGCTGCGCAGCCTTGGCGTTCTCGACCGCGGCGCGGAGCTCGGCCTTGGAGGCCAGCGCCACCTTGGCCTGGACCTCGCCGGTCATCGGCTCGAAGACGTCAGCCGTGCGGCCCGACGTGCCCTTGACCTCCTTGCCACCGATGAAATGTCCGATTGAGCGCATGGAAAAACCTCCCTGAAGCACCTGAATCGCCGCTCCTCGCGGCGGGATCGCTTTACAAACCCTATTGACCCTGCATTTTATGGGATTCAAGTCCGATAAATTGCACCATAGATGTGCGGAAATGCTGGATCAAGGCGGCGGCACAATTGACTGGGACGACTTCCGTTTCGTGCTTGCCATCGTGCGCGGCGGGTCGGTTTCGGCTGCCGCCAAGCAGCTCGGCGTCGATCATGCCACAGTGATCCGCCGTGTCGACCGGCTGGAGCGCCACCTCTCCGCAAAACTGTTTGATCGGCGCAAGACCGGCTATCTGCTGACCGAGGCCGGCCAGCGCGTCGCCGACAGCGCGGAGGCGATGGAATCCACCATCGTCGCCAACCAGGAGGCGATCGGCGGCTCGCGCGCCCACCTCACCGGCACGGTGCGGATCGGCGCGCCCGACGGCTTCGGCAGCCACTTTTTGGCCTCGCGGCTGGTCAAGTTCACCGAGCGGTATCCCGATCTCGATCTGCAGCTCGTCGCCACCGCGCGGCTGTTCTCGCTCTCCAAGCGCGAGGCCGACATCGCGATCAGCCTGACCATGCCGAAGGAAGGCCGCATCGTCGGCCGCAAGCTCCTGGACTACACGCTCGGGCTTTATGCCGCACCCGCCTATCTCGCCCAGGCGCCGGCAATTGCTGCGCGCGCCGACCTGCCGCGGCATCGGTTCGTCGGCTATATCGAGGAGCTCTTGTTCACGCCGGAGCTCGACTATCTGCCGCAGGTCTCGCCAAAGATCTCGGCGAAATTCCGCAGCGCCAATCTGATCGCGCAGCTCAACGCCACCATCGCCGGCTTCGGCATCGCCGTGCTGCCGCACTTCATGGCAACGGCCCACCCCGAGTTGCAGCCGGTGCTGCCGGACGAGGTGCGGATCTCCCGCACCTTCTGGCTGCTGATGCACGCCGACAGCAAGGACCTCGCCCGCATCCGCGCGGTGGCGGACTACATCTACGAGACCGTGGAAGCCGAGCGCGCGCTTTTTGGCGGGGTGTGAGGCGGACACCGTGTTATTCCCGTCATCCTGAGGAGCGCGTAGCGCGTCTCGAAGGATGCACGGCCCGGCTGGTGGCCGTCGACCCTCCGAGACGCGCGCGATGCGCGCTCCTCAGGGTGACGGATCGAGTATTAGGCGCGCTGCACCAGTTGGCGCTCTAAGCGCTAATTCACCTTCTTCTTCGCCGGTGCCTTGGCCGCGGCGGCGCGCCCCAGCACCGCCTCGCGGCCCGCGCTCAGGATCTCGTCGGACATTTCGCCGCTGCCGGCGATGCGCGACATTACTATGGTGCCCATCATGGTCGCCAGCGTCGCCATCGCCTGCTTGCGGGCGGTCTTGCGCGGCACGTCGATGATCTGGTCGGCCATCATGTCGATCATCTGGTCGAGCTTGAGGGCAAACGCCTTGCGGGTCTTCGGGCTCTCGCGGGCGATCTCGGCGCCGAGCGCCGGGATCGCGCAGCCCTGGCCGGGATCGTCGCGGTGCACCGCCGAAAGATAGCCGTCGATGATGGTCGAAAGTCGCTTCTCCGGCGGCGTGTCCGCGGCGACCTTGCGCCAGCGCTCGATGGCGCGGTCCATCGCGTAGCTGAAGGCCTCGATCACCAGCGCCTCGCGCGAGTCGAAATGCGCGTAGAAGCCGCCATGGGTCAGGCCGGCGTCCTTCATCAGGTCGGCGACGCCGATACCGTGGGCGCCCCGCTCGCGCAGCCGCGTCGCGGCCTTCTTGACGATCCGCGCGTGGGTCTCCTGCTTGTGTTCTTTCGAATAGCGCATACCGGTCTCATGGAATGTTTCTAATCATATAATAGCAGATTTGCGGCCGGAGTGCTGCAGTTATTTCGCCTTGTCGGCCACTTTCGGTTCCCCGCCGAGCATCGAAAACATCGCGGTCGCGTGCACCGCAAGATTGCCCTTGCCGTCGCGGACGAAGCCCTCAGTGTAACTGGTTTGGCGCCCGAGCTTGATCACCTTGCCTTCGGCGCTGATGGTGCCCGACCGTGCCGACAGCGGCCGCAGATAGGTCAGCTTGAGGTCGAGCGTCACCGAAGTCTGCCCCGCCGGCAGCATGGTCGAGATCGCACAGCCCATCGCGGTATCGAGCAGCGCCGCGGCGGTGGCGCCGTGCAGCAGGCCGATGGTGTTTTCCAGGCTCTCATGCGGCTCGAGTTCCATCACGATGCGCCCCTGCTCGACCACGGCCATGCGGAAGCCGATCAGCTTGGCCATCGGCGGCGGCGGCAACCGGCCGTCGCGGATCGCGCGCATCGCCTCGATCCCGGACATCGGCAGCGCCGCTTTCGCCACCGGTCCGGGCGCCTGCCATTCCACCACGCGGGTGCGCGTTAGATCGGGCGAACGAAGATCGATGCTTTCGGCGGCGGTCATGACGGCTCCATTTATATGACGCATATAATTCTATAGATCCGCATCCCTCGGCGCAACCGCCGCACCCGGTCCCTTGACAGAGCCATGCTTTGTCCGGGACATGGCGCAAGTCATTCCGGGGCGACGCAAGCACCAGACCCGGAATCTCGAGATTCCGGGTCTGGTGCTTGCGCACCATCCCGAAATGACTTGTCGATCCATTCCTGCGCCGGGGCTTTTCCATGGACATGCTCAATCCCCACTGCGGCATCGCCCGCGACGACAGAGGCGTCGTCCGCCTCACCATCTGCAACGCCGGCAAGCTGAACATCGTGAGTTCCGCGGTCACCAACGGCGTGCGCGAGGGTTTTGAGCATCTGGCCGCCGATCCGAGCATCCGCGCGGTGATCCTGGCCGGCGAAAGCGAGCGCAGCATGATCGGCGGCGCCGACATCAAGGAAATGGCGACGCTCGACCAGACATCCGCCGAAGCATTCATCAGCCGGCTGCGCGACCTCTGCGAGGCCGTGCGCAAATTCCCGGCGCCGGTGATCGCCCGCCTGCCCGGCTGGTGCCTCGGCGGCGGCCTCGAGGTCGCGGCCGCCTGCGACGTCCGCGTTGCCGCACATGACGCGATGTTCGGCATGCCCGAGGTGCGCGTCGGCATCCCCTCGGTGATCCACGCCGCGCTGCTGCCGCGCCTGATCGGCTGGGGCCGCGCCCGCTGGCTGATGATGACCGCGGAGAACCTCGACGCCCAAACCGCGCTCGCCTGGGGCCTGGTCGACACCGTGGCAAAGCCCGGCGGCCTCGACGACGCCGTCGAGCACACCGTCAAGGCGCTGCTGGAATGCGGCCCCGAGGCGCTACGCATCCAGAAGGACCTGCTGCGGCAATGGGAAGAGCTGCCGCTGACCGAGTCGGTGAACCTCAGCGTCGGCGTGTTCGGAAAGTCGTTTCAGACCGGCGAGCCGCAGCGCCTGCTGCAGGGATTTTTAGATCGCAAGCGGTAGCGGTTCAGCACCTGTGGCCCGCGTGAGCGCCGCAACATGTCATCTGTAGCCCGCATGAGCGAAGCGACATGCGGGGCCGGATGCCCCGGATATCGTTTCGCTCATCCGGGCGACGCTTGCTGCGTCCTCGCCACACATTCGCCGATGCGTCGATCGGCCAGAGGCCGGGCTACCACCAGCGGCTAGCTCGAGACCGGGATCTCGATCAGCACCAGCGTGCCGCGGCCTGGTTCGCTTTCCAGCGCGATCCGGCCGCTGAGCGACGACACCACGGTATTGAAGGCGATGTGCAACCCGAGCCCGATATTGCCCCGCTCCCGCCCGGTGGTGAAAAACGGATCGAACACGCGGGCCTGCAAATCCTCGCGGATGCCGACGCCTTGGTCGGCGCAGGCGATCCGGGCCAGCGCCTGATCCGGCTGCGTCACCGTCATGGTGAAGCGTCCGCCGCGGCCGTCGGGATAAGCGTGCGCCGCCGCGTTGAACGCCAGGTTGCTGATCACCTGCGCCAGCGCGCCGGGATAGCTGTTCAGAACGATGCCTTGCGGGCAGTCGAGTTCGACGATCAATCCCTGACGGGACAGCAGCGGCCCGAGCTTTGCGATCAGCTCGGACAGCCATCCGCCCAGCTCGAACGTGTGACGCTCTTCGTCGGCCTGATGGATGGCGACTTGCTTGAAGCTGTGCACCATCTCGGATGCCCGATGCAGGTTTTCCGAGGTCAGTCGAAGGCCGTTCTCGATCCGTGCAATGCCCCTTGTCAGGTCGGAGCGCCGGACAGCGGTGCCGTTCAGCGCCTCGCCCATCGCGCGAAGGTCCGCCTCCATCGTCGTCGACGTGGTCAGCGCCAGGCCAAGCGGTGTGCTGACCTCGTGTGCGACACCGGCGACGAGCTGCCCGAGCGAGGCCAGCTTCTCGGCCTGCACGAGGTGCGATTGCGTCGCGTGCAAATCGCGCAACGAGGCTTCCGAGCGCTCCTTTTCCTGCTTGAGCGCCTGCGCCGTTCGAAACTGCTGGCGCGCGCGGAACTCGCGGGCGGCGACGGCGTAAAGCGACAACGCATAGGCATTGATGACGAGGGAATGATTGATGAAGCGCAAGCCCGGCGGCAGCGCAGGCCCGAGCGATTCAGCGATGCACAGGGCAATCCATGTCGTGAGACAGAACACCGCCAGTGGCCCGATCCGCAGCGGCAGCATGGTCGAGACGAACAGGATCACCATCATCACGCCGGGTGCCGCATAGGTGAATCCCGAGGGCAGCACGAGGTAGACGCTCGGCAGCACGCAGCCTGGAACGACGCAATAGACGAGGAAGATCGTCTCGGCCCACGGCTTCATCGCCGGCACCGAGAGCAAGGCGGTGAGCGGCAGCAGGACCAGCACGGCGACCCCGCCGCGGATCGCCAGCGTGGTCGCCACGACGTCGGGATAGAGCACCCAATCCCAGAACGCATATCCGGCATAGGTGAAGGCGCCGAGCAGCATCGCGACCTGCGTCCAGCCGATATTGCCCCGCACGTACTGGTCTACAAATCGGCGCTCCTCGACGATGTCGTCGAAGCGCAGTCCAAGGCGGGTCAAAAGACGGAGCATTACAATATCAAACGAAAAAGGCCTGGCACTGGAACTTGGCACTGGAAATGGGAGCGTCGAAAATGATCTACGACAGCTTGCCCGCGCTGTCGCGTCCTTTTGGCGCATCGGCGACCGCGGCGCGGCATCGCGCCGCGCCCCTCACCGGGCGTTGGCCGGGGCGTGGGTCGGCCAGAGATCGGCGCGCCAGTGCAGCGCGATTGCCAGCATGGCGATGAAGCCGGCGGCGGCGAGCAGCGTGCCGGTCGCGGTGTAGCCGATCAGGTCGATCAGGCTGCCGGCGGCGAGCAGCCCGAGCGGCAGGCCGTAGATCACCATCATGCGCACGCCCATGACGCGGCCGCGCAGATGCGCGCTGGCGTTGCGCATCAGCATCACGGCGGCCGAGATCATCGACATGCTCTGCGCGATGCCGGCGAGCAGCAGGCAGGCCATCGCGACCGGCATGGTCCGGAGCTCGACGAACACCAGCAGCATGGCGTACCAGGCGAGCGTCGCGCCGATCAGGAGCCGCGCGATGCGTACCCCGCCGGCCATGCTGAGCGTGATCGAGCCGATCAGCGAACCCACCGCAAAGCTTGCCGAGAGATAGCCGAGCCCGGTCTGGTCGGTATGGAAGATGTCGCGCGCGACATAGGGCAACAGGCCGTTGGTGAGCGGGAACGCCGTGAGGTTGGCGAGGAACGCGACGCAGAGCGCGGCGCGCATGCCCGGACCGCTCCAGGCATAGACGATGCCCTCCTTGAGGTCGCGCAGCAGCTTTGAACCCGGCGCGTCGCCGGAGGCGAGATCGGTCGTGCCATGCGACTTGGGGCGGCTCATGCAGAGCATCAGGATGGCGGCGACGAAATAGAAGCCGGCGATCCCGACATAGACATAGCCGATGCCGAGCGCCGCGAACAATCCGGCCCCGGTCAGGGCTCCTGCGATGCGCGCGGAGTCCTGCGTGGTGCGCGCCAGGCTGATGGCGCCGACCAGCTGCTCCGGCGGCATGATGTCGGCGAGCAGCGCGCCGCGCACGCCGAGATCCGACGGGCGGATCACGCCCATGATCGCGACGATGATCATGACGTTCAGCGGGGCGAGATGCCCGGTCAGCGCCAGCGTCATGATGGTGCCGGCGAGCGCCGTATAGGCAAAGCGCATCACGGCGAGGAGATCGCGGTGCCCCATGCGGTCGCCGATCATGCCGACGACCGGCGCGACCAGCGTGCCGACATATTGCAGCGACGCCAGCACGGTGAGCAGCAGCACCGAGCCGGTCTCGACCATGATGTACCAGCCGAGCACCAGCGTCTCGACCTCGAACGCCCAGGAGGTGAGCAGATCGGACGGCCATTGAAAGCGATAGCTGCGGATGCGAAATGGCGCGAGCGCGGAGGTCCGCGTGGTCCCGCTCAAGACGCGATGACGCGTGTCACGGCGTGTCCTGCCCTTTTTCCTTGTTCTTCTGGGTCTTGCTTCTTGGTCGTGCTTGCGGCGCTTTGAATTCGTCTCGAGTCGCTTGGGAGAACGCTCTGTTCCGTCAGCGTAGCGCCGAGTCGATTGGTGTCAATCGAGGCCGCCGCATGCGGCCATGCACGATGGTATCCGCAGCGACGTGATGGCGTAGCCTCGCGAATCGCAGGCCCTACATCGGCGGCGCGGCGCGCCGCAGCATGAAATGGGTGGGTATGAAGGCGAGCAGTGGCAGGCCGATCATCAGGCCGGCCAGCCACACCAGCGGCGGCACGAAGCCTTGCGCCGCCCTGTCGCTGGTGCCGAAGACGTAGTTGATGTTGACCGGGGTCATGCCCGGGTCCGACCGCGGTCCCGGCATCACAAAGTAGCAGATCAGCAGCAGCGCCCATGCCAGCACGCCCCAGGCGATCAGCGCGCGCTGGTCATAGCCGAGCCGCCAGACCAGGAACAGCAGCAGGAACGGCAGCCAGCCGTGGAAGCCCGACAGGAACCGCAGGAACAGCGACAGGTTCTGGTCGAACATGTAGTCGGTCATTCCGGTGAGCGAGCAGCCGGCGACATGGGCGAGAAAGTCGATTACCCAAAATGTTTGCGGCACAAGGAGTCCGACGGCGCACATCGAAATCAACAGCGCGCTCTCGGTCCAGACCCCGATCAAGGTGAGGATCAGGCAGACATCGCAGAAATACAGAAAGTTGGTCGGCCCGTAGCAGTAGGTGTACACCGGCACCAGGACAGCCATGAAGGCGCTGAAGCCGATCTTGACGGAGAGCGGAATGCGGGCGGACGGCTGCTCGACGGCGATCACGGACATTGCGGTGGGACCTTCCATTGCACAATCCACCAGCCCTAGCGCCGGATCGGTAAACAGACCCGTATTCCGCAACCTTGAATTGATCGGCGTCCGGGAATTCGGTTAACGCCAGCTCAGCGGCGCCGGTACAGTTTTAGCCGCCCGCGCGCGCGATGATCGTACTAGCATGTCTGTTCCGAAGCCGCGGAGGACGACATGAACGCCTTCGAAGTTTTCGCGATCTACCTGGCGCCCTTTGTAATCATCGCGATCGCAATCCGCCTGCTGATGCAGCGCCATGCCGTCGACCTGCCGGACGTGCAGAAACAAGCGGGCTCCGCGCCGAAGCGACGATTTCTGCTCGGCGCCTGGCGGTCGGATTAGGTCAGGTCGCAGACAAGCTCGGATGCGCCGCCGCCCAGCGAAAATTCTCAATCACTGATTTGCCCGACGGCGCAAGCGACGACCAAGCGAGTGTATGGTTTGTCTGTCTCACCCGATCGAGGGACGAATCGCGATCGTCACGAACGGTCGATATGCGGACACCTATTCGGTGTCGTCCCTGCCTAGTGCGCAATTGCGCACGGGAGCAGGGACCCATAACCACAGGCCGTCATTGTTGAGCGGCGCCCGAACGACGAGTCCCATTCACAATATCCGCTGCGGAGTATGGGTCCTGGCTTTCGCAGAGACGACGCCTGGGAAGCAACCGTGCGCTCTCATTCTCCCCGGCATCATCATGAATCGAGGACCATCCTCGTCGTCCTGGCGAAGGCCAGGACCCATTATCCCGAATGCGAATTGCCTCGCTATGCTGGGGCCGCTACCCTCCAACAGCACAAGTCGGTGGTTATTGGTCCTGGCTTTCGCCAGGACGACATTGGTGATGGCGGAACGATCCCATCCCCGACTCATGCGAACACGACATTTTGTCATGAGAGCCGCAGTTGCATTTTTTGCATTGCATCATATGATGACAATAATTCAATCAAATCCCCGGCCTTGAAGGGACTCCTGCCATGGCAACCAGCACCGATCCCGTCGTCATCCTCTCCGCCGCCCGCACCCCGCTCGGCCGCTTCATGGGCGAGCTCGCGCCGCTGCCGGCGCACAAGCTCGGCTCGCATGTGATCGGGGCGGCGCTCGAACGCGCGAAACTCGCGCCCGAGCGCATCGACGAGGTGTTCATGGGCAACGTGCTGCCCGCCGGTCAGGGGCAGGCCCCTGCCCGCCAGGCCGCGCGCGGCGCCAAACTGCCGGATGCCACCGGCGCCACCACCGTCAACAAGGTCTGCGGCTCCGGCATGAAGGCGACCATGCTGGCCCACGACATCATCAAGGCCGGCTCGGCCGAGATCGTGCTGTCCGGCGGCATGGAGAGCATGAGCAATGCGCCGTATCTGTTGCAGAAGGCGCGCGGCGGGTATCGCGCCGGCCACGACCGCATCATCGATCACATGATGATGGACGGGCTCGAGGACGCCTATGAGACCGGCCGCTCGATGGGCGATTTCGGCGAGGCGACCGCGGAGGCCTATCAGTTCACCCGCGCCGACCAGGACGCGTTCGCGATGGAGACGCTGAACCGTGCCCGCAAGGCGGTCGAGGGCGGCGCCTTCAAGGCCGAGATCGCGCCGATCACGCTCGCCGAGAAGGCCGGCCCGCGCATCGTTGCCAATGACGAGCACCCGCTGAAGGTCGATCCGGCAAAAATCCCCGGCCTGAAGCCGGCGTTCCGCGCGGGCGGCACCATCACGCCGGCCGCCTCCTCCGCCAATGCCGACGGCGCCGCAGCGCTGATCCTCAGCCGCCGCTCGCTCGCCGATCGCGATGGACTGCCTGTGCTGGCCGAGATCAAGGGCCACGCCACCCACAGCCAGGAGCCACAGTGGTTCACGACAGCGCCGATCCCGGCGATCAGAAAACTGCTCGACAAGGTCGGCTGGAGCGTCGGCGATGTCGACCTGTTCGAGATCAACGAGGCGTTTGCGGTGGTCGCGATGGCGGCGCAGCGCGATCTCGGCATTCCCAGGGACAGGCTGAACATCAACGGCGGCGCCTGCGCGCTCGGCCATCCGATCGGCGCCACCGGCGCGCGGCTGATCGTGACGCTGCTGCACGCGCTGGAGGCGCAGAACCTGAAGCGCGGCGTTGCCGCGCTGTGCATCGGCGGCGGCGAAGCCACCGCGATCGCCGTCGAGCGGGTCGCGCACTGATCCGGTATGTCGTCATTGCGAGCGAAGCGAAGCAATCCATCTCTTTTCACAAACCGAACGATGGATTGCTTCGTCGCTTCGCTCCTCGCAATGACAGTTAGTTATGAAAGGCGTCCGTGAGGCAGTACGACGGCCTGGCGCCTGAGTCCGAAAATGAGGGAACTATGGCATTTTAGCCATGGCTCCCCTGTGCCATATTGCGCATCACGCAAAGCTTTCACCGCAATCGATCCGGAACACAATGATCTCGAACTGGCTTGCTTCCGCCCTCGCCCGCCGCAACATCCACTACGGCTGGGTGATGGTGGCCGTGACTTTCCTTGCCGCCCTGATCTCCGCCGGCACCGTCGGCGCGCCCGGCGTGTTCATCGTGCCCCTGCAGAAGGAGTTCGGCTGGTCCACCGCCGAGATTTCCTCCGCGCTGTCGATCCGCTTCATCCTGTTCGGGCTGATGGCGCCGTTCGCCGCCGCGCTGATGAACCGCTACGGCCTGCGCAACGTGACGCTGGCGGCGCAGCTGATCGTGGTCTCCGGTCTATTGGCCTCGCTCGCCATGACCCAGGTCTGGCAGCTCATCCTGCTGTGGGGTGTCGTGATCGGAATTGGCACCGGGATGACAGCGCTGGTGCTCGGCGCGACCATCGCTGCGCGCTGGTTCGTGGCGCGGCGCGGCCTCGTGGTCGGCATCCTCACCGCAAGCGTCGCGACGGGACAGCTCGCCTTCCTGCCCCTCCTCGCGACACTGACCGAGCGCTACGGCTGGCGCGTCGCGCTTGGGCTGGTCTGCGTCATGCTCGGCGTCGCCGCCTTCGCCGTGCTGATGGTGATGCGCGACCGGCCGAGCGACGTCGGCCTGCGTCCGTTCGGCGACGAGGGCACCGCGCCGCTACCCGCGCCGCCGCCGGCCAATGCGCCGATCGTGGCCGCCGCGCTCGGCACGCTGCGCGACTCCGCGAAATCCTCGGTGTTCTGGATCCTGTTCGCGACCTTCTTCGTCTGCGGCGCCTCGACCAACGGCCTGGTCCAGGTTCATTTGATCCCGATGTGCCTCGACTACGGTATCCCGCAGGTGCAGGCGGCGAGCCTGCTCGCCGCGATGGGGATCTTCGATTTCTTCGGCACCATCGTCTCGGGCTGGCTGTCGGACCGCTACGACAACCGCTATCTGTTGTTCTGGTATTACGGCCTGCGCGGGCTGTCGCTGCTGTTCCTGCCGTTCTCCGACTTCACGTTCTACGGGCTGTCGCTGTTCGCGATGTTCTATGGCCTCGACTGGATCGCGACGGTGCCGCCGACCGTGCGCCTCACCGCGCAGCGCTTCGGCGCCGAGCGTGCCAACCTGGTGTTCGGCTGGATCTTCGCCGGCCATCAGCTCGGCGCTGGCGCCGCCGCGTTCGGCGCCGGACTGTCGCGCACGATCTATCAGAGCTACCTGCCGGCGTTCTTCATTGCCGGCGCGCTGTGCATCTTTGCCGCGCTGATCGCTCTGGCGATCGCGCGGCCGCAGCCGAAATCGGTGGCAGAGCCGAAGCCGGTCGCGGCCTGAGGCCGCTTCCCGCGCGACGTGCGCCGGTCAGTACGACAGAATGGTGCGCATCCCGAACACCACGCTGTCCTTGATCCGATGCGTTTGCGTCGGATCGTTGGGATCGACGGCGCCGCCGCCGGGATGGGCGATGTATTGAAACATCGGCTGCATGGTGAAATTCGGGTTCACCACGTGCTGGTAGGTGATCTCGAGAATCGCCTCGTAGTCGCGGATCGGATACGGCGTGCCCGTGAAGATCTGGGTGTCGCGGTCGAGCGCACGCGCGGCGTCCGAAATCCTGGCATAGATCGCGGCGATGCCGAACCGATCGTCCGGATATGTCTCGCTGAAGCCGGTGAACAGGAAGCCGCCGTCGACATAGGTGCTGATCAGATTGCGGTCCGATGGGCTGACCGAGGCGCGCATGAAGAACGCCACGCCCTTGTCAGCGTCCGGCCTGGCGCGCGCAAGCAGCTGCTCGTAGACCATGAAGATGCCGTTGTCCCGCCGCAGCCATCGCGTGTCGCCGGAGCTGTCGGGATCAGCGAGCGACAGCCCGTCGGCCGAGAAGCGCTGGTCAGCAAACGAGCCCATG
This sequence comes from Bradyrhizobium sp. 33ap4, assembly GCF_032654765.1. Taxonomy (NCBI): domain Bacteria; kingdom Pseudomonadati; phylum Pseudomonadota; class Alphaproteobacteria; order Hyphomicrobiales; family Nitrobacteraceae; genus Bradyrhizobium; species Bradyrhizobium sp. 33ap4. Next base: position 100,874 of record NZ_JAUMTJ010000027.1, read on the forward strand.
TGATACCAGGCGCCGCCGGTGATGGTCGCCGGCAGCCTGCTCTCGCCGATCTCGAACTTGTATTTGAGCTGGCCGATCCACCATGGCGGATCGTTGACCCGGAAATTCAGCCCGTGGGCGTTCAAGATCTGTGGATCGTCGGCCCCCTGCGGCGGCGAAGCCGAGCCGTCGAACAGTGCCAGATAGGCGGTGATGCGGTCGGACAGATTGGCCTTGAACCGGATGCCGGGCACCGCAAGTGGCGGCGACGGTCCGCCGGCCGGCAGGATGGTGCCGACAATGCCGGGCCAGCCCAGCGCCGAATTGATGAAGATGTCGTCGTACTGGCTGTCAATGAACTCGACGTCCGAGCCCTGCTGGCCGACGCGAACCGAGAGTTTGCCGCCGAGCAGCTTCTGCTCGATCCAGAATTCAAAGAGCCGCGTCGCCGGCAGCGACTCGACACCGGACACCAGGAACAGGTTGCCGACATAGCTCCGCGACAGCCCGTCGCCGTGAATCTGGTACATGTTGGCGTGGAAGGTCGCGCCGGTCCAGCCCGCCACCTTTTCGAGGTCGATGGTGGTGCCGAGATCGAGACGGCCGGTATAGGCCGCGCCGTTGCTGACGCCGCCGGAGACGTTGGAAAACCCCTCACCGATATAGGTCAGGCTGAACTGGTAGCCGGCTTCCTCGAGCGCAGCCCGCGTATCCGCAATCCGGTCGGCGAAGGGCTGGTCCTCCGCATGCGCCGGCGCGCCGAGTGCGAGGCCCGCGGCCACCAACATCGCGGGGGAGAGAACTCTGCACATCGGGAATGCCGCGGTGCGCTCGCGCTATTTGACGATGCCGAGCCGCCGCATCAGCAGATAAGCCAGCAGCGCCGACCCGATCAGAAGGCCGGCCGCAACCAGGAACCCGCTGTCGACGTCGGTCAACGGCAATCCCTTGGTGTTCATGCCGAAGATGCCGGTGACGAGCGTCGGCGGCAGCAGCATCATGGTGACGACGGACAAGGCATGGAGGTGCTTGTTGCTCTCCTCCTCGAGCTTGAAGCGCAGCTCCTCCTCGAGCAGGCGGCTGCGCTCGTGCAGTTCGACGATGTCGTGGTCGAGACCGTCGAGCCGCTGCGCGAGCTTGCCGGCCTGCAGCCGCAGCGCCGGGCTGAGATTGTCGGTGTTCTTCTGCTCGAGCCGGTGAAACAGCACGCGCAGGCCGGCGAGCTGGCGATGCAGTCGCACACAGGTGCGGCGCATCCGGCTCAGATTCTTGCGCAGCTCCGATCCGGTATCCTCGGCGAGCACCCGCTCCTCGATCGCATCGATATCGGTGCCGATCTTGTCCGCCATGCGGTCCAGGGTATCGGCGATCTCGTCGACGATCTTCTCCAGCAGCGCCGCGACGCTGCCGACGCGATGGCCACCCTCGAGCACGCGGCGCGTCGCATCGGCGGAGCACAGCGCCTGATGGCGGCCGCTGACCAGGAGGCGTTCGGTCATCGCAAAGCGGAGAAAGCCGGTCTCCCGGGTCGCGGCGTCGATATCCCGCACCAGATCGGAAAACACGCCGTAGACGCAATTGTCGGCGACGTGGATCTGCTGGAAATTGTCATTCGACAGGAAGAGGTCCCGCGCGAGCTGCGGGATGTGCATGTTGGCGAGCCATGCCCGGGTGCGGACGTCGGTCAGGTTGAAGTGCAGCCACAGCCTTCCGTCATGGCTCGGCTCGATCGGCGCATCGATCGGAAGCGCCTCGGCACGGCCGTCGTGATGCAGGCGGAACGCCCAGACCAGACCGGGGACCGCCTCGCGGGTCAGCAGCGACCCGACCGGAGCGGGAGGTGGATCAGCCAGCATGGCCGCCCTCCAAGGCAATCGACAACGCAACCGCGCGAAATGACATGTTCAAAGCCTCGGCCACGCGCAACGCTGAGCAAGCGCGTCCCCTCGACGCAACATAGGAGGACGCGCCTGTTACAGTTTTATGTCAGCGACCGCCCTACTCCGCCGCAAGACCGGTCGGCGCCGCCGCCTCCGCGGCCTCCTTGTTGTAGTCGTGCACGACGCGGCCGAACGGCAGCGTCAGATCGGCGAGGAAGTGATGCGCGCCGACGACACGCTTGACCGGGAAATCGGCGACCGGTGCATTGACATGCGGCACCAAATGCAGCCGGCCGGGTCCGATCCAGGAGCCCTTGACGACGATGTCGGTCAGGTTGATCGCGACCAGCTGGCAGACCTCGAGATGCCCGTCGACGCCGGGGATCATCTTCAGATTAACTTGCGTCTTCGACAGCGTGGCGCAGGTGACGTCGCCATTGCCCGCCATGCTCTCGTGCTTGTAGCCCATCGTGCCCATCGCAACGAGCTGGCCGGCATATTCCAGCGTGCCGGTCAGCGTGTCCTTGACGATCTCGAGCTTGGGATGAGCGTACTTCTTTGGAAAGCCCCAGATCTCGCGGCCGGCCGCGATTGGCGGATCATCGTCGAGGTACATCTGGCAGACGAAGTTGACCTCTTCGCCATGCAGGCGCGCGGGGATCACGAGGCCGGACTCGGTGTAGCTGCCGAAGCCGGAGCTGTCGGGCATCTTGATCCATTCGTAATGCACGAACGCCTGCTCGATCGGCTCCAGCGGCTCGGGCAGGCCGGCGCGGATCAACTCCGGATCGGTCTCATAGGTGATGACGAGGAATTCGCGATCGATGAAGCGATACGGACCGGCGGGATAGCTCGGGCCGGCGGCCGGCATCGACGGAAGCTTGAGCAGATCTTCCCTGCGCATCGCAATACCCCCCTGTTTGAAAAGTTTGCCCGAAAGCTAGCGGCCGAGATTGACAGCGATGCGAGGAATTTCCGTCAGGCGCATGACCTGCGTTTCGTGGTGGAGCCCAATGCTAACCATGCAGGCGGGCATGCCGGATGCGCCGTGCGCGGGCGCCGCAATTGTCATCACGGCGTCATCGGCGCGCTGAATTCTCGCCGCGAATTTTTGGAGTGTCTGATATGGACGCGCGAACCCCGCATTTCGACGATATCGATCACGCGACGCCGGGCTGGCGTCCGGAAGGCTGCGATCGCGTGGCCCTGGTCCTGCAGGGCGGCGGCGCACTCGGCGCCTATCAGGCTGGCGTCTATCAGGCGCTGCATGAATCCAACATCGAGCCCGACTGGGTCTGCGGCGTCTCGATCGGCGCGATCAACTCCGCGATCATCGCCGGCAATCCGCCCGAAAAGCGGCTGGAACGGCTGCACACGTTCTGGGATCGCATCACCAGCCGCAAGATCTGGCACTACACCCCGGACGGCGACATCTTCCGCAAGGCGCGCAATTTCACCAGCTCATGGCTGACGACGACGCTCGGACAACCCGGCTTCTTCACCCCGCACCAGGCCAATCCGTGGTTCAGCCCGGCCGGCGCGCGCACCGCCACCAGCTACTACGACACCACGCCGCTGCGCGAGTCCTTGCTCGAGCTGGTCGATTTCGACCGCATCAATTCCAAGAAGATGCGCTTCGCGGTCGGCGCAGTGAACGTGCTCTCGGGCAACTTCATCCATTTCGACAATGCCCATGACGAGATCATCCCCGAGCACATCATGGCGAGCGGCGCGCTGCCGCCGGCGCTGCCGATGGTGAAGGTCGGCACCGATCATTTCTGGGACGGCGGCATCGTGTCCAACACGCCGCTGCAGCATCTGCTCGACCAGGAAGACAACATGAATTCGCTGGTGTTCCAGGTCGACCTGTTCTCGGCGCGCGGCGCGCTGCCGCGGGACATCCAGGACGTGATGGCCCGGCACAAGGACATCATGTATTCGTCGCGTACCCGCTACAACACCGACGTCTATCGCAAGACCTACAATCTGCGCACCGCCCTGCACAATGCGCTGGGAAAAATCCCGGCGATCAGCTCTCGGACGAGGAGCGCCAGCTCAAGAAGGCAAACGCCCGGCTGCCGGGCATCACGCTATTGCAGCTGATCTATCAGCAGAAGGCCTATGAGGGCGACGCCAAGGATCACGAATTTTCCGGCACCTCGATGCGCGAGCACTGGGTGAGCGGGCACGAGGACACCAAGCGCTCGCTGAAGCGGCGCGAATGGATCAAGATGCCCGAGAACGGCATGGGCATCGTGATCCACGACGTGCATCGGGAGGCGGAGTAAATAAGGCCGTCATTGCCGGGCTTGACCCGGCAATCCATCCCGCTTCGGATGACTCATTCGATGGATGCGCGGGTCAAGCCCGCGCATGACGGGTTGAGTCTGAGGGCCCTTACGGCCGCGTCGACATGTTGCTCGGCGGACCAGCCTTGCGGATCGGTTCGGCGAGGCGCGCGAACTCGCAGAGCAGCGAGCGCGTCTTGCGCGGATCGATCACCTCCTCGACCCAGAACTTCTCGGCCGAGCGGAACGGCGAGCGCAGCTTGTTGAGGCGATCCTCGATCTCGCGCAGCTTAGCGGCGGGATCGGCGGCCGCATCGATCTCGGCGCGATAGGCCGCCTCGATACCGCCTTCCAGCGGCAGCGAGCCCCAATAGGCCGACGGCCACGCATAGCGCATCGAGAAGCGGTTGGCCGGCTGATGCACCACGCCGGCGACGCCGAAGGCGTTGCGGATGATGATGGTGCACCAGGGCACCGTGCTCTGGTTGACCGCCGCCATCGCCCGCACGCCGTGGCGGATGGTCGCCGTCTTCTCCGCCTCGAGCCCGATCATGAAGCCCGGGCAATCCATGAGATAGACCACCGGCAGATGGAAGGTCTCGGCGAAGTCGACCCAGCGCACCACCTTCTGGCAGGCGTCCGCGGTCCACGAGCCGCCATAGTGGAACGGATCGCTGGCGAGCAGCAGCACCGCCCTGCCCTCGATCCGTGCCAATCCGGTGATGATCGGGCGGCCGAAATTGGTGCCGACCTCGAAGAACGAGCCCTTGTCGACGACGGCATCGATGATCGGCCGCATCTTGTAGACCTGCCGGCGGTTGCGCGGCACGGCGGTGAGCAGCGATTCCTCTGCACGTTCCGGATCGTCGGTGCAGGGAATGGTCGGCGGCAGGTCGTAGACCGACGACGGCAGATAGGACAGGAAACGCCGCGCGTAGTCGAACGCCTCCTCTTCGGTCTCGACGGCCTGATCGATCGCGCCGGCGCGGGTCTGGATGTCGGCGCCGCCGAGCTCCTGCTTGGTCAGATCCTGACCCAGGCGCTTCACCACCGGCGGGCCGGCGACGAACATCGCGGAGCTCTTGGTCATGACCGAGTAGTGCGTGGCGGCAAGCCGTGCGGCACCGAGGCCCGCGACCGAGCCGAGCCCGAGACCGACCACCGGCACGCGGGCCAAATTGGCGGTCGTGTACCAGTACCAGCGCGTACCGCCGACGCCGCCGGGCAGATTGGCGGCGCCCCTGGTCTCGATCGTCTTCACCGAGCCGCCGCCGCCGGAGCCCTCGATCACGCGAACGATCGGCAGGCGAAAGTCGTGCGCCATCTCCTCCGCCATCAACGGCTTGGCGGAAATCGATGCATCCGCCGAGCCGCCGCGCACGGTGAAGTCGTCGCCGACCACGACGACGGTGCGGCCGTCGACCCTGGCGCGGCCGAACACGCAGTTCGCCGGCGTCAGGTGCTTGAGCTCGTTGCTCTCGTCATATTCGGCGATGCCGGAGATGGCACCGACCTCGTGAAAGCTGCTCTGGTCGACGAGCTTGTCGATGCGCTCACGAACCGTGAGCCGGCCCTGGTCGCGTTGCCGCTTGACCTTGTCAACGCCTCCCATCTCCCGCGCGAACGCTTCGCGGCGGGCGAGGTCGTCGAGTTCCGGCTTCCAGTTCATTCACTGCTCCCGTCTTGATGATTTTGTTGTTGTTATGGGCGGTCACCGGAAGCGTCTTGCGCTCGATCCGATTGCTGAAGATGTCGCCGTCGGCGCCTTCGAGCAGGCTGCCGAGCGCGGCGGCGAGCTCGACCATTTGCGGCGCGACCTCGCGATGCAGCCGCGCCTCGTCATACATCGCCGAGAGCAGGCCGATCGTGGTGACCACATAGGTCTGATACTGCGGCGACCACAGCGGCACCGCGACGCCGTTGATATGCGGGCTCCACAGGCCGCAGGCGACGACGTAGCCGTGCTCCTGCAAATGCCGGCGGTTGGCCTCGATGCGCGGCGTCAGCATCTTGGCGCTGTCGGGCAGCTCGCCCTCCATCTCGGCGATCAGCGCGTCGCCGACCGCGGGATCGAGTGCGGCCGTATAGGCGTGGCCGGCCGCGGTGGTCGCCATCGAGATCCGGCTGCCGGTGGCCTCATGCAGGCCGAGCGCGTTGGCCGCGCGGGCGAACTCCAGATAGACCAGATGAAAGCGGTCGGGGATGACGAAGCCCACCGTGCCGGGCAACTGATCGGCGACATCCTGCAGGCGCAGCCGGATCAGATTGCGCAGCTGCAGCCCCTTCATCATCGTGGTGCTCATCGCGACCGCGCTCGGGCCGATGCGATATTTCTGGTCGCGCGGCAGATAGACGAGCTGTCCCATCCGCGTCAGCGTGTGCGTCAGCCGCGACACCGTCGAACGCGGCAGACCGCAGCGGTTCGAGATCTCGAGATTGCCGAGCCGGGCCTCGTGTCCCTCGAAGCACCGCAACACATCGAAGGCGCGCGACACCACCTGGATGACATCGCCATCGCCTGTCTCGCTGGCGAGCATTCCCTGCCTGCTAAGCCGTTCCGAGCGCCTTCCCATCTGTTTGGCTCCATTCCGTCCTGCGGAATAAAATTCCACTTGCAGAAGAAGCTACCTCAGGCAATCTGCCGCCACAACAAAAAGCCGTTCGCCGGATGAAATTTCCGCAAGACGGTATCGGAGAGTGGAATGCCAGAGATCAAGGTTGTGACCGAAGTTGCCGGGCGCGTTTGCGCGCTTCCTGTCGAGACCGGCAGCAGCATCGGCAATGGCGACGAGATTGCGTTCGTCGAAGCGATGAAGATGGAAATACCGGTCACGTCGACGACAGCAGGCAAAATCAAGTCGATTCTGGTCAAGATCGACGATGTCATCGCCGAAGGCCAGGCGGTCGCGATCGTCGAGACCTGAGATCCCACCCTGCCATCCGGCCGCGACAATCTGTCCGGTGATGCAGCGGCCGAAATCGCCGGCTTACGCCGGAGGTAGCGTTGCCATCGCCGGATCACGATGCAATCATCCCGCCCGGAAAAGTTTCGCACAGCGAAACAAAGGGAGGAATTATGATCCATCGGCTGATGGCGCTCGCGCCTGCCGCTCTTGCCGGCATTTCGATCTTCGCTGCCCTGCCCGCCTCCGCCGAGGACATCAAGCTGCCGCCGACCATGGCGGTGACCGCCTACGACACCGGCACCGCCGGCTTCAACATCGCGGTCGGCGTCGGCAAGATGATGAAGGACAAATACGGCACCGACGTCCGCGTGCTGCCGGCCGGCAACGACGTCGCGCGGCTCGCGCCGCTGCGCGCCAAACGCGCGGTCTCCTCGGCGATGGGATCGGGGACCTATTTCGCGCAGGAAGGCGTGTTCGAGTTCGGCGCCAAGGAGTGGGGCCCGCAGCCGCTGCAGCTCATGCTGTCGTCGGTCGACTGCAATTGCGGCGCGCTCGGCGTGGCAGCCGATGCCGGCGTCAAGGAAATGAAAGACCTTCGCGGCAAGCGCGTCGGCTTCGTGGTCGGCTCGCCGGCGCTGAACCAGAATTCGCTCGCGATGCTCGCGTTCGGCGGCCTCACCCAGAAGGACGTCAAGATCGTCGAGTTCGCAAGCTATGGGGCGATGTGGAAAGGCCTGATCAACAACGACACCGATGCCGCCTTCGGCACCACGATCACCGGCCCCGCCAAGGAAGCCGAGACCTCGCCGCGCGGCCTGATGTGGCCGCCGCTGCCCGCCGACGACAAGGAAGGCTGGGCACGGGTGAAAAAGGTCGGCTCGTTCTTCTTCCCGCAAACCGCAACCTGCGGCGCCGGCATCTCGCCGGACAAGCCGATCCAGCTCGGCAATTACCCCTACCCGATCTTCGTCGCCTATGCGGCGCAGCCGGTCGACCAGATCTACGCGATCACCAAGGCGATGATCGTCAACTACGACGCCTACAAGGATTCGGCGCCCGGCGCCGCCGGGCTCGGCGCCGACCGGCAGACCAAGAACTGGGTCGTTCCCGTGCATCCCGGCGCGGTGAAGGCGCTCAAGGAAACCGGCCACTGGAGCGACGAGCAGGACGCGCACAACAACACGCTTTACAAGCGCCAGGAGGTGCTCGCCGCCGCCTGGACGGATTACGGCAAGTCGAACCCGCCGTCGGACGACAAGGCCTTTCTCGATGGCTGGATGAAGGCGCGTGCGGCCGCGCTTGCGAAAGCCAATATGCCCAACGGCTTTGAGTGAGGCCCGCCAACGCGCGATGAGATCGGGTTAGTCGTCATCGCGCTTCCGCCCGTTTGAGCATGGTGCTTCCGGAAAACCGCTTCGCACTTTTCCGGATCATGCTCTAGGCTACGGGCAAAACGGACAACATTGGGGGATGCGTAATGCCCGAGAACGCCGCGGCTGCGCCTGCGAAAAGAATCGAGTTTGAAGATCCGCATGCTGGTCTCGACAATCTGCAGGAGGCCGAGGTCACGCGCGTGCGCACCCTGCGCGGGGTGTGGCGTTGGGCGCTGGTGGTCGCAACCGCCGCAACCATCCTGCTCTGCATCAACCAGCAGTTCTCGCTGCGCTTCTTCATCGACTACACCCAGCTCAACACCGAATATTTCTATCTCTTGATCGCGCTGATGCTGCCCTTCACGTTCCTGATCTTCCCCGGATCGGAGCGCGCGCCGCTGAACCGCATTCCCTGGTATGACCTCGCGCTTGCCGTCGCGACCTTCGCCGCCTCGATCTGGCTGATGCTGAACGTGCGCAAGGCGGCGCAATATGGCTGGGAGTCCGACGGCGCCCCGAGGAATGTCATCATCGCCGGCCTCGTGATGTGGGTGATGCTGATGGAGGCGCTGCGCCGGACCGGCGGCTGGAGCCTCCTGCTCAGCGTGCTGCCCTTCACCGTCTATCCACTGTTCGCCGAGGCCAGCTGGCTCGGCCCGTTCCGCGGCTCGCAGCTGACGCTCGACCAGACCACGGCCTATCACGTGCTGTCCGGCGAGAGCCTGCTCGGCATTCCGATCCAGGCCTTCGCCGACACCGTAATCGGCTTTTTGGTGTTCGGCACCGCGCTGATGATGACCGGCGCCGGAAAATTCTTCATCAACCTCGCCTTCGCGCTGTGCGGCACGTTCCGCGGCGGCGCCGCCAAGGTCTGCATCTTCGCCTCCGGCCTGCTCGGCATGATGTCGGGCTCGATCGTCTCCAACGTGCTGACCGCCGGCACGATGACGATCCCGGTCATGAAGAAGAGCGGCTTCCGCGCCTCCTATGCCGGCGCGATCGAGGCCTGCGCCTCCACCGGCGCCGTGCTGGCGCCGCCGGTGATGGGCGCCACCGCGTTCGTGATCGCGCAGTTCCTCAATATCAGCTACGCGGAGGTCGCGGTGGCCGCGATCATCCCTGCGGCGCTCTACTATGTCGGCCTGTTCATGCAGGTCGATTCCTACGCCGCGCGCCACGGGCTGAAGGGCATTCCGCGCGCCGAGCTGCCGCGCGTGATGGATACGATCAAGGACGGCTGGTACTACGTCTTCGTGATCGCGCTCCTGATCGTGATGCTGCTGTATTTCAAGCGCGAAAGCCACGCGCCGTTCTACGCCACCGCGCTGCTGCTGGTGCTGAACCAGATCTTCTCCAAGGAGAGCCGCTGGACGCTCGGGACGATCGCAAAATTCCTCGAGGTCAATGGCCGCACCTTCGTCGAGCTGGTCGGCATCCTCGCCGGTTGCGGTCTGCTGATCGGCGCGTTCTCGATGACCGGCGTGGTGTCGAGCCTCGCCAACGATCTGTTGACGCTTGCGGGCGACAACGCGTTCCTGCTGCTCGTGATGTGCGCCTTCACCAGCCTGATCCTCGGCCTCGGGCTGACCACCACCGCCTGCTACATCTTCCTCGCCATCCTGGTTGCGCCCGCGCTGGAGAAGCTCGGGCTGAACCGGATGGCGGTGCACATGTTCATCTTCTATTGGGGCATGCTGTCGTCGATCACGCCGCCGGTGGCGATCGCCTCCTTCGCCGCGGCCGGCATCGCCGGCTCGCCCGCGATGAGGACCGGATGGGAATCGATGTGGGTCGGCAGCATCATCTATTTCATCCCGTTCTTCTTCGTGCTGAACCCGGCGCTGGTGATGCAGGGACCGAGCCCCTATCTCGCCGGCCTCGGCCTGATGGCGCTCGCGGCCTGCGGCACGCTGTTCATCTGCGGCGGCATCCAGGGCTATCAGGCCTTCGTCGGCGACCTCCGCGGCGCCGGTGCCCTGGAATGGCCGCTCCGGGTGCTGCTGGTGATCGGCGGCTTCGTGCTCGCGACGCCCGGCGGCGGCATCAACCCGCTGTCGCAGCTGCAGGTGTCGCTGCTGGGGGTCGCGATCCTCGCCCCGACGGTGTTGATCGCCTTGATGCTGGTCCGCCGTCAGGCGCTGGTTCCGAACCAGTTGCGCGCGCCCTGATTGCGATGCACAACAGGAGGCGATGAAACGATCGCCTCCTCCCGTCACCGCCACCACCACGGCCTGGTCCAGCTCGAAGCCGCCGCTGCTGCGGTTTCTGCACACTTGTTACGCAGACTTCCTGCCGGAGGCCGCGGGCGCGGTTGCCGACTACATCCCCGAGCTCGGCAAGGCCGACCCTGCCCATTTCGGCATCAGCCTGGCGACGCTCGACGGCCACGTCTACGAGGTCGGCGACACCAGGGTGCCGTTCACCATCCAGTCGATGTCGAAGCCGTTCGTGTTCGCGCTGGCGCTGGACACGCTGGGCGCCGAACGAGTGGAAAGCGTGATCGGCGTCGAGCCGTCCGGCGACCCCTTCAACTCGATCCGGCTCAATGCCGAGAACCATCCGTTCAATGCGATGGTCAATGCCGGCGCGATCGCCTGCTCCGGCCTGCTCCACGCCGACAAGGGCGACGGCGCGTTCGACTACATCCGCCAGGCGCTCGGCCGCTTCGCCGGACGTGAGCTCGATATCGACGAGGCGGTCTATGCCTCCGAGAGCGCCACCGGCGACCGCAACCGGGCGATCGGTTATCTGCTGCGCACCAACAGCGTGATCACCGAGAACGTGCCTGCGGTGCTCGACGTCTATTTCCGGCAATGCTCCATCCTGGTCACCGCACGCGACACCGCCGTGATGGCGGCGACGCTCGCCAATCGCGGCATCAACCCGCTGACAGAGGAGCAGGTGGTGACGCCCTACGCCATCGCGCGCACGCTATCGGTGATGACCTCGTCGGGCATGTACGACTATGCCGGCGAATGGATCTACCGCGTCGGCATTCCCGCCAAGAGCGGCGTCGGCGGCGGCATTCTGGCGGCACTGCCGGCGCGGCTCGGGCTCGGCAGCTATTCGCCAAAACTCGACAAGCACGGCAACAGCGTGCGCGGCATCAAGGTGTGCGAGACGCTGTCGGCGCATTACGACCTGCATATGCTCAACCGCAGCGACGACGCACGCCACAGCATCATCGCCGACTACAATATCGGCAAGAACCCGTCGCGGCGGGTGCGCCGGCCGCAGGAGCAGGAGATCCTGGCAAGGCACTTCCAGGAGGTCCGAGTGATCGAGCTGGTCGGCACCCTGTCGCTCTCCAATGTCGACTATGTCTCGCGCCGCCTCGCCGGCAGCCCGCGGCCCGAATTCGTGATCTTCGATCTGCGCCGCGTCACCGCGACGACCCGCGCCGGCGCAAGGCTGGTGGCCGAAGCTTTCCAGGAGCTCGCCGAGCTCGGCGTCACCGTGATCCTGTCCGGCATCAAGCGGACCTCGCGCGAATGGGCCACGATCAGCGAGTGGACCAGGCGGCTCGGCAATATCAGGGATTTCTATCTGCTCGACACCGCGATCGAGTGGGCCGAGGACCAGATCGTCTACCGCTATGGCGGCTCGATCGACTTCCTCGAGACCACGGAGCTTTCCGAGCAGCCGCTGCTCGCCGGATTGAGCGAAGCCGAGATCGCCGATCTCACCTCGCTTTGCACGGTCCGGACCTACCAGCAGAATGAAAAGGTCATCGCCGCGGGCAGCGAGGCCAACTCGCTGTTCTTCCTGCGCAGCGGCGTGGTCCACGTCACCCTGCCGGACGGCATCCGGCTCGCGACGCTGACTGCCGGCATGGCCTTCGGCGAGATGGCGCTGCTGGAGCCGACGCGCTCCGCGGATGTGCTCGCCGACATGTCGGCGACCGCCTATGAGGTCACGATCAAGGATTTCGAACGCTTCCGCGAGCAGCACCCGCGCGCCGGCGAGCGGATCATGCGCAACCTCGCGCAGATCCTCGCCGATCGGCTGATCGTGGCGAATGCCAAGGTGGATCTGCTGACGTCGGGGTAGGTCTCTCTGTTCTCCCTCTCCCCGCCCTTCGCAGGGGTGTCCGGGGAAATTCAGGCATAGCGGAGCTCCATCTGGTCAGGTGAGATGGTTGATTTCCGACGGCTGG
>NZ_JAUMTJ010000028.1:0-113028 GCF_032654765.1 Bradyrhizobium sp. 33ap4
ACGCTGCTTCCTTTGATTGCATGCTGGCGGTACGAACCCCGGGAGCACCTCTGACCGCTCGCGTTGTCGCGGCCCGCGGTTCCGCCTTCCCCTTTGAGAGACAGGGTCGGCTACTCCGATCACGTTCGATTTCGGGGCTATTTTCCCCTTCACTTCATTCCGGCCTACAACCTCCCTGTCTACGCTTCGCAACGGCCGTTACCGGACGCCACGCAAGACTCGGTTCGCGGCTGCTCGCTAGGCTTTGCCGCGGCCGTCATCTCAGACGGCAGTCTTCAACGCGCTTGCAAGGCGCAACTCTCACAGGGCCGTGCGTTCAGAACCGTTTGATCTCGATTCCGTACTTCCTCAGCGCGTAGCCAATCTGGCGCGGCGTCAGTCCGAGCAAGCGCGCGGCTTTTGCCTGCACCCAACCAGATTTTTCCATGGCCGCAATGACCCGCTCGCGATCGGCCATCTTTGCGCCGCTTACGAGAACTGTGCCGGGAGGCGCCAGCGAGACCAGTTCGCTGCCGACGGGCGGGACCAGCGCAGCCGCTTCAGACAGCGAAGTGATCGGCTTAGCCGCCACTGGCACGGTCGGTGCCGGCTGGACCGTCGCCTCCTCCGATGTTCTTTTCCACAACATCGCGGAAAGGCACTGACCATGGCAACATGCAAAGTCATTTCTCACGATCGATGGTCCGGACGACAGGGTCGCTGTGCGCTCGATACAGTTCTCAAGCTCACGGACATTGCCCGGAAAGCCGCAGTTCATCAGCACATCGATCGCACTCGCCTCCAAGGTCAGCGCACGGCCGTTCTCGTTGTTGAAATTCCTGAGAAACTCGCCGGCCAGCAGCGGAATGTCGCTGCGTCTTTCGCGCAGCGGTGGGAGCAGCAAGGGAACGACGCTGATGCGGTAGTAAAGGTCCGCGCGAAACTCGCTTCTTGCCACAGCCTCTTCAAGGTTCTTGTTGGTCGCAGCTATGACTCGAACATCGACCTTGATAGTCTGGTTGCTGCCGACCCGTTCGAACTCCTGCTCCTGCAGGACGCGCAGCAACTTCGCCTGGAACGGCGCTGAGATCTCGCCGATCTCGTCAAGAAACAACGTGCCTTTGTCAGCAAGCTCGAAGCGCCCCTTGCGCAAGCTGAACGCGCCAGTAAAGGCACCTTTCTCATGACCGAACAGTTCGGACTCCAGCACTGTCTCGGGGAGTGCCGCGCAATTCAGCTTGACGAACGGCCGCTTGGCCCGGGAAGACGATTCGTGAATGGCCTTGGCTACGAGTTCCTTTCCGGTACCGGATTCGCCGCGCAGCAGAACCGTGCTGTTCGATTTGGCGACGACCGAGATCTTCTCGAGCAACCCGCGCAGCGCCGGGCTGTCGCCAATGATCCCATGGATGGGTAGCTTCTTACGTTCCCGTGGCGGCTGCCTAAGCTCGAACAATTGCTTCTGCAGACGGTCCTTCTCCCCCATCAGCCGCTCGCGGTCGCAGGCGACCAAGCGATGCAGCCTCACTGCCTGTCCCACCAGGTTGGCGATCATGGCGAGCAGTCGCGCATCATAATCGAGCCGGAGGCTCGACCTGTCGTCACGGAGCCGGTCGACCGTCAACGTACCCACGACTTTGGGGTCAATCCGGATCGGAACACCGATGAATGACACCGGTATATTTTCTGAGGCACCGAGCACTTCCAGGTCAGCTGCGCTGAACGCCGGTTCGGCTGCCACGTTCTCGGCGACAAGAGGCCCGTCGGTCGCAACGATCTGGTCGATTGCCTTCCGCGGCAGGCGCATCCGGTAGCGCTCGTCGCTGCCTTCGCTCCAACCGGCACCCACCGTGATGTCCGGCATCCCGTCATCGTCGAACAGTGAGACGATACCGTGTCGCATCTGCACGAACGATTGCAGGAGGCCCACGACGTTGGCCAACGTGACCTCGAGCCGGCAGGGAACGGTGAGTACCTTCGATATTTCGAAGATGCCGCTCAGCGCGCTTTCGCCCAGCGGCTCGCCCGAGAGCTCGTGCTCCGTCTCTGCGTGAGAGGCAGGTCTTTCGCGCGCGGAAGCGATATGCAGCATGAGGCGGTCTCCGTTATCTTGATCATCCTCCCTCTCAGCTTGTTCGAGTTTACGAGCTTCGTTTTGCATGTCATGCTCGGTCTAGGGCTACGAGTTGACGAGATGACATAGAAGCGTAACACCTTTTCATGGCACGACGGTAACTCTACGGTGCCGTGATTTCACTTTTGATTTCACTTTTTCGGAATGGGTGCGTGACGTCGCGTAGAACAAGAGCTTCAGAGCTGATACTCAAGACAGCTGCGTTGCCAGCTTGCTCGATTCACAGATGTTGCCCACCATTGATCGGCACCTCCGCCCCCGTGACATAGCTTGCGGCATCCGAACATAAGAAGAAGATGACCTTGGCCACTTCGTCGGGCGTCCCCACTCTGCACAGCGGAATGTTTGGCACGAGACGCGCTTCCGTATCGGGCGACAACATGTCCGTCCTGATCTCGCCGGGCGCGATCGCGTTCACGCGAATACCATGCGGCGCGTAATCGTGGGCCATTTCGCGTGTGAGGCTCGCAAGTGCAGCTTTCGACGTCGCGTAGGCGCTGCCGGCAAACGGGTGCACCCGCGAACCAGCGATCGATGTCACGTTGACAATCGATCCTGATGCGGCCCTTAACTCGTCGAATAGACCCCGCGCCAGCAGGATCGGGGCCACCAGATTCAAATGGAACACCCTCATCCAGGTTTCGGTTGACGTCGACAACGAGGTCAGCCGGTCTCCATCGGGCGCCTTCGGCGAGATGCCGGCATTGTTCACTAGCGCGTGCAAAGGTGCGCCCGCCAAACGTTCCCTGACCTCCGTAATCAAGCGCGGCAGCGCTTGATGATTGCTGAGGTCGGCCTGGACATGATCCTCGCGCCCGGACTCCCACGGGCACCGCTCGCCGTCGAACGGCTGTCGCGCGCAAGAAATGATGCGCCATCCCGCCTCCGAAAACAGCTTGGCGGTGGCATGGCCGATTCCACGCGACGCCCCGGTCAGCAACATCGTCTTTTGCTCACCACGATCGACGCGACCTTTATCGGCGTGAAAGGGACAGCTCAAATGTGTCTCAGGCGGCGGATCTCCGACTGGACCGTCATTTGGTAGATCGAAACCCACGCCCGCGTCCTCTCCTGTAGCGCCGCTGGCCAACGCGTAGCAGGATTTGGGCCACTACGATGCACGCAAAGACGCTCCCATTTTGCGTCCTAATGTCGCGCACTCAAAACGCTTGGCGGATTCGGGACACGACGCGTGCGCTTTGCGACAGTGATGGTGCATCGCCGACACACACCTGAGTGTGCTCTGTCTACTGCTCAAACTAAACTCAGTCGCGCTCTTGTGATCGCCGAACCGAGCAAGGCTAGCGGACGAACAGCTCCGTCGCGTGTCGAGGCAACGATGAGTGAGGAAAGCGGAGATGCCCAGTGGCCTCGTCTTTGCGATTCGAAAACTGACGCGAAGCCGCCATACGTCAGGTATCGCCGCAACGTACACCGACCTGATCGCAGCTGTGAAAATCAGTCCAAGTCCTCCATCTAGAGCGGTTTCGTGTCCATCTGATGCGAACTTATGTGCCGATAGGAGAATATTCTAACCCGCTCAGCGCGCCGGCGCCGAGGGAAGAGAGACGTTCGCGGCGAGGCTTCGGCTTCGCCGCGAAATTGCACCAACGAACGAATCATAAATCCGTGACGCAATGCGATGGGCTTCGCTGCAAAGATTGAAGAGGAAGAGCAGTCACCGGCGCCGCCGCCGCGCACCGCAAGGCGCAGGGGGGGTGCGGAGGAAGATCGAGAACATCGTCTGGGCCCGCGCCGCGGGTCGCTGCCAATATACCGGCTGTAATAGGCTGCTAATCGGCGACCAAGTCTCCGGAGCGGCGAACGTCAACACCGCCTACATCAGATAAAGATTATCACGACATGGGAGAGGCTTATGCCTCTCAAAAAGATTGTCGAAAGAGAAATCGTCGTAGTTGGGAAACGCCAACAAAATTCATCCGTCGTTCCCTGCCTCTCGGGCAATCCAAATCGTTCCGAAAGCAGCAATTTCGCGGCGGTAAACGCCCGGACTGGTTCCCGATCCGAGTCATGCCGAATTAGAACCTGCGCTAGGCGATCATCTCCATCCATCTGAAAAACGACATGGAAAGAGTGCTCGCCGATTTTGACCTAGGGAATCGATATCTCCGAATAGAAAGAGCCATATTGTTCGCGGGGCGATCTTCAAATTTTCTGAGCCAACTGCGGCGATGATTTCCATGTTTTGCATTCCCCAGCGGGTGCTCTGCCAGCCGGGCACGTGATGCCTTCGTGGCAACGACCGCCGCACACCAACGAACGACAGCGTGGTGCTACCGCCGATAATGGCGCGGTGTCGCGTTCGAACCCACTCTAACCCGGAGACCATTGGCGATTTATAGGCC
Source organism: Bradyrhizobium sp. 33ap4 (assembly GCF_032654765.1). NCBI lineage: Bacteria > Pseudomonadati > Pseudomonadota > Alphaproteobacteria > Hyphomicrobiales > Nitrobacteraceae > Bradyrhizobium > Bradyrhizobium sp. 33ap4. The sequence goes on from NZ_JAUMTJ010000028.1 coordinate 4,480, forward strand.
TGTCCAGGCTCGGACAGTGCCGGGGCCCCCTTCCGACATGCACTAGCGATGTCGATCTCTGTATTGCCGCCGCTGCTCGCCAAATGCCGCCCGTGGATTGAGCCCGCACGTCACGTTTCGCCCGGACGCGGATGCGATGCACTGTGCACGTGTCTGGTACATGCAATCGCCGGGATATCCCACGCCTCTCCCCGAGCGCTCGCCGGAATAACGGTTACGTACCCCGCGATCCCAAACGCCAGAGCGGCAAACAACAGAGACACACGCATTGGTGACTCCGCAGCTCGAAGCCCGATTGTTCCAACGGAGCGAACGATGCGTAGTTCCCCTTAGAAGCTCATTAAAGATGGCTTGGGCCGGCTGAGACTCTCAGCTCTAAATTCCCGCGTCGGCATGTGCACGCAGAATTCCCGGCGTTCAGGTGCGTGCTCATGCCGATGTCACGATACCCTGCCCGACACGCCGCATCGATTATCCAATACGCGAACCGCATCACATCCATTTGCACTCAACGTGCTTCCCCAGAGCCTTTTCGGACTCCAGATGCTCGTCCCTCAAAAATTCCGCGACTGCTCGCCGATAGAAGAGGACAAAAATGGGTGTCACTGCATCAACTGTAGCTCGGGGCCCGCTGGCCACTCGCCTTGGTGCAGTCGCTTCCGCGCGTCAGATCAGGCCATACTCGGGGCACGGCACCAGATCCCCAAAAGATAGGCGAGCGGCAAGTCGTCGGCCGATGGGCGGGCTCGGAGGGCGCCGCGGCGACTATGCCGAGATCGACGTTAACGTATCTGCTGCAGCGGATGGGCGAGGCCGGGCTCAACCAAACTCATTGGAGCCGAGTCCGGCGAGCTCCCCAGCGGCCATGGTGGTACGTATCCTCGGCGGCCACGTAGCTGACGGGTCGCTTGAGACCATAATCAGGTTCCATACTCTTAATGATAAGCCCTATAATGGGTTGATTATTGATGTACGGCAGAATAAATAGCCCTTAAAGGGGTCGATTGTGAAGCTTACCGTACAAACGTTTTTTGACGGCACGTGGCGTGACGCCGCCGTCGTAACACTTGCCCAGGCCGAGACTGGGATCGGAAGCCGGTCGTCGGCCGGCTACGAGATGAGCTATTTCTATGAGCACGGAACGACAAAGAATCCGGTTCGCGACCTTCGGGCGTACTCGGTGGCCGCGCCAATCGACCTCGAGGACCGAACGGCGGACACTTGGCCGGCCTTCCTGCTGGATCTGATCCCTCAGGGGAAGCAGGCAGACCGTATAGCCGCGTTTCTCGGTCTCAAAGCAAGCGATCCAGCGACCCAGATCAAGCTGCTGCTGCGATCGGCCAGCGCTCCAGTTGGCAATCTCCGCATAAAGGAAGCACACGAGGAAGAAGTCCAGCGCATCGAAAAGATGGTCCGGATCGGCGTCTCAATGGACGACGTTCTAGCGCGTACAGACCATTTCCTCGCGATGGCGGACGACTTTGCCCTTATCGCCTCCGGCTCCAGCGGTCTTCAGGGCGACTGGCCGAAGGTCGCGCTCACAAAGTCGATGGCGGACGGACTCTGGTATCCCGATCCGATGGTAGCCGACGATGATGCCGGGGACCATGTGATCGCCAAGTTGCTTCGAAGCGAGGAAGGAATCGACCAGCGGATCCTTCAATCAGAGGCCGCCTACGCGAAGGTCGCAAAGGATTTCGGTTTGCATGTCGAGCGGACCAGCACACACGGCAACGGCGTGCTGGTCGTGCCGAGGTTCGACCGCGGAAGAGATTCCAGCGGACTGATCCGGTACGGTCAGGAGAGCCTCGTGTCCGCGATCGGCGTCGCGGCGTTCGGGCATCTGGAGAAGCACGAAACCTATGTCGCGAAGCTTCAAGAGGTCTCTTCTGACCCGCTCGCGGACACGATCGAATATTTGCGGCGCGACATGCTCAATCTCGCGATGGGCAATCCGGACAACCACGGCAGAAACACCGCGTTGCGTAAGTTTCCCGACGGCCAGGTGCGTCTGTCGCCGCTATTCGATTTCGCGCCGATGCGCATCTCGCTCGCGGGGATCGTGAGGTCCACGAAGTGGGCCTGCATGGCTTTTGCCGGCGGCAGTGACATCGAGCCGGATTGGCGCCTGATCTGCGAGGCCGTCGCGAGGCCCGGCGTGCCGGCGGACGATCTCATGGCCGCGCTCGCCGAGAAGGAGGACTTACTTCGCGCGCTGCCTGAGGCGGCGCGCATGTACGGTGTGCAGGACAGCGTCATTGCCAGCGCCGTTGTGCGTGGCGACGATATGGCCGACAAGGTGGCGAGGCTGCGGAATCGACCGACTTACGGATAGACGATGCCGAGGATACGAAAGCCCACTCGGGAAGAGATATGGGATCGCCGCACCGCGATCAACGAGAAAGCGCGGAGCGCGCAACTGCGGCTGCCAGAAGGCATCGCCGAAATGCGGCATGCGCTCGGACTTTCTCAAGCTGAATTCGCGAAGGTATTTTCACTCACCACTCGACAAGTCTCCGAGATGGAGCGGGGCGGCGCCAATCCGACGGTAGCGACCCTCGAGCGCATAGGTCGCGTATTCGGTTTCCAGATCGGCTTCGTACCGCGCGCGACGCCCGGCGCTCCGTGAGAGCCGCAGCGACCATCGCGGCAGCCGGCGCCAGGAACAGCACGCGGACACGGTCATTTGCAATGGATGCGTGTTACTAGCTAGTCTAGGATGCTGAATGGTCCAGCCCGGCGTCAGCTATCCCCAATGTGCTGCTCCGCGCGAGCGCGTGGCCGGTGCCGCAACCGAACTCGCCGGCTAGACGTCGGACCTTTCGATAACTTTATCCGCGAGCAGCCAGCGAAGGCTATCAGTTTCGATCCGCGCGTGGCGAAGCCGAGGTCGCTTCCACCTGTCTAGCGCGGTGGCAGTACGTTAGGGCCACTCTCGTCGACTTCGAGCTTCCTCGGATGCCTTCCGGCCGCCGCATCTTTCTTCTCTCCAGCGCAAGGGGTCGCTGGAGCGTCGGTTTGCGCAAGCAGTTGCCGCGCGGGAAAATAACGGCAGTACTGCTCGATGCAAAAAGCGGTCATCAGGTCGATGAAACGGGTTACAACGCTCATGAAGCCACGAGCTCTTGTGAGGTTTCCTCAATCAAGATCAATCGGCGCGGATCATTCAAATCGAATTCTATCACGCGCGGCGCAAAGAGGCGCGCATAACGCGTAAAAGCGCTCGTCGGGGGGAAACGGATCACAGTGTCACATCGCGCAAGGAGATACATCTCGATGAGGGCGGAAACGCCGCCTCCGGCTCCGAGCGCCGCACTGTGCAACGGTCCGGCCTGAGGCGCCTGGAAGCGCTTAGGGATCGTGAAAACATCGGGAAACATAGCCGACACCTTCTCAAGGACGAGCGTGCTGTCCGTGCACAGGAAAGGCCTGACAGGTTTTGCATGCGGTAACGCCTTGGCCTTGTCGATGGCATCACAGACCTGTTGCAAGGCGCGCTCCGGATCAGCCCAGTAGGGTGCATGCCCCATAATATCCTCGCCGTTGCCGTGGCGAACATGAATGCCGATCACGCTGTACGGTTCAAAGTGCTCACGGAAGATGGCATCGATCCGTGCCTGCACGTCGGGTCGCGGCTTGATGCTCCGAAAGATCTCACGTTCAGCCTCCTCATCGCAGCGCCACATCAGGCAGGCGTCACACACAACCGTGTTTGCATCGCTATCTTGCTCGCTTTGGAACAGTTGATCGAGCTCGTCGCGTTCCCGGAAAATCTGCTCATCCGGCCGATAGGCGCAGTCTATGGTTGGCTTATTCCACCATGCCGGAAAGAACGGTCCCGGAAATGTGCGCTGATTGATCTGGTCGTCGCAGATCACCCGTACGCCAGCAATGTCTTGAACTGGTTCGAAGAAGACTGGAAAGGCGTTGGTGAATGGTTGATCGAGATAACAGGACCCCCGCCAATCGATGACCAGGTTCCGTCCGGTCCGCTGCGCAAAACGCCAAGCTGCCGCCAGCGACCACAAGCAGTCGCCCAACCCCGTACGTCGTCGGGAAACAACGAACCGATCATTTTTCGAACCACCAAGCATCTGCATTGCCTCCTTCCGGGCTCCTGGTTGAACAAGAGACGTCATTGGAGACACCTCACATATGATCTCCGCCGATGTTATGGTCGGCGCTCGTGCTGCTCGCGAGTTGCGTCGGTAGAACTTCATGCAGCGCTATCCTCGTAGCGGGTTCTCTCGACGCATTGCCTCTTTTCTTCCATTCAGAGCTGTTGCGCCGATATACCCGATTTAAGCCGGATGGCTATTGTGCCTGCTCAACCTCGGCCTAGCCTGCTGTCCGTGGAGGGATAGCCATGGCCATACCATAATCGCCGGTTATACTTTGCCTTGCGCTTTACTGCGGACGCAAGCAGCGCGTGGCGGATGCAGCCGAACGCTGCGCTGCTCCCACACGAGCCGCAGTTCCCTCATGACATCTTCGCGCTTGGGCTGGTCCAGCATAGTTGTGTCAAGAAGCCAGCCCAGCGAGGCCTCCCCCTCAATCCGCATCAGCAGGTCGAAGAGCTCATGCGAGATACGCATGCTGTCACGATCCGAATGTCCCATACGGATCTCGCAGACCGTTTCCTGACGATCTTCCGCTGTGTGGGAGCGAAAACGATGAAGGGATGCGTACGGAGGCAATGAAACGCTCAGTGTACGCCAATCCTGCAGCGTCGCCGCCCGCTTCTTGACGAGGAATGGCCCAACCACAAGTCCGTCCAGGTCAGTCGTCAAAAACGTGACGATGGCGTCTGAAACGGAATCCACGATTGGCTCGGCATTGTTGTTAAAGGACGTGTTTAGAAGAACCGGAACGCCGGTTCGCTTCTTGAATGCATTAATGACATCCCAATAGGCAGGGTTTGTGTTGCGCGACACCGTTTGCAGCCGAGCAGTCCCATCGACGTGCGTGACCGCACCGAGCACGCTATGGTGGGCTTCACGCACACGAACCACGAAGTTCATGAAGGGAAACTCCCGCTTGCCGCCTGGGAGCTCAAAGAACTCACCTGCATCTTCCTCCAGCACTGATGGCGCAAACGGACGATAGCCCTCACGCTTTTTGACCATCGCGTTGATCCGGTTCTTGTTTTCGGCTGGCCGCGGGTCGGCGAGAATACTGCGATTGCCAAGCGCACGTGGCCCGAACTCAGAACGGCCCTGAACCCAACCGATCACAGCGCCATTTGCCATCCAGTCGGCCGCACTGGCTGCGATGTCATCACTGCGTTGGATATCGAGGTGGCCGGACCATGCATTGAGCTCCTGTTCTACCGCTTGCTCGGTCCCGAGATCGGGCCCCCAATAGACGTCCGGCAATCGCTCGCGCGGCGCAGGCCTGCCCAACTCGTTTGACATCATCAATGCAGCGCCGAGTGCGCAACCGGCGTCGTGCGCCGCGGGTTGGACGAAGATGTCGTCGAAAAGCCCGGAATAGAGCAGCTTACCGTTCACCGTGCAATTGTGGGCTACTCCTCCCGCCAGGCACAAACGCTTCATGCCCGTCGCTTCGCGATGGTACCGCAGGATGTGAAAGACGATCCGCTCGAGCGCTTCCTGCAGCGAAGCGCTGACATCTCGATGCTGCTGCGTGAATGGCGTTCCTTTTCGCCGGACCTGGATGCTGCGGATCAAGGCCGGACCGATTCGATCCAGGTGGACACGATAGCCACCATTGTCCAACAATTCGTAGAACTGCGCGAAGAGCTCGCGATAGGGAGCAGGGTCACCATAGGGGGCAAGCCCCATCACTTTGTACTCATCGAACAACCCGTAGCCGAGATAACGGATCGTCTCGAGATAGAACAGCCCCAGAGAGTTATGTTCTGGGAAGCTTGCGAGCTCAGTAATTTCGGTGCCAGCCCCCACCGCCAGCATACCTGAGAGAAAATCTCCGCCGCCGTCGACCGCAAAGATCAGACTTTGGTCAAATCCAGACATCGCAAACGCGCTCGCGGCATGCGCTTCATGGTGATTTACGAAGGACACGCGCGAGGCATCGACCTCGGTGCCGAACTCCCGTGCCAGCAGCTGCCGTAGCAACAGTTTGGCGTCCAACGGAACGGACTGAGAAACGAACAGCCGCTCGAGCATCGTATTGCAGTAGGCTTCAGTCGCGTAGAACGCGATGCGGTCGATCTCGCCAAGCTCAACTCCTGCAGTTGAAAGGCAGTATCGGATCGAATTGCTTGGAAACTTGTTGGAGTGCTTGACTCGATTGAGGCGCTCCTCTTCGACGGCAGCAATCACACGGCCGTCCCGCACCAGAACCGCAGCGCCATCGTGCAGAAATGTATTGGGCAGCTCGGGCGAGCTTTCATAGATTCTGTCCAGACCACCACTCACTCCCAGACACAACATCTCATTCTCCATTTGATCATGGCAGGAAGGCCACCCGCGGTTCCAACTAACTCGTCTGTACTGTCACACGATGTCGACCACGCGCCAGGCAGCACTACCAAGGCTTTCTCGAAATTCGTCCCGATGCTCAGCGACTCAACCCGTTGAGGTACTGGGCGTCCCGCGCCCATCGACCAAATCGGCAGTCATACACCTGGCTTGATCACGTCCTTCTAAAATCATTGCAGATCCTCCTCGCAGCTCACGCCTCGACCGGTGCAGAGAGCATGGCATAATTCTTCAACGCAGCAGGCGGCGCCGAAGCAATGCCGTCGACGCGAAGAACGGCAATACCGCGTACAAGCAAAGCGCACTAACGTGGAAGGCAGCGCTGACGCTGACCGCGCGCTCAAGCATCGCTGGGCGAATGAGGTCGACCGAATGCGCGAGCGGCAACAAGCCGGCGAAGTGCTGAAATGAGCTCGGCAATTGGTTCATCGGAAAGACCGCGCCACACAGAAACACCATGGGTGTCAGGATGAGCGTCTGGTAAAACACGAAGTAGTCGTAACTTGGCGCAAGAGATATGACGACCATCGCCAAACTTGCGAAGACAAGGCCGGTAAGGGCGACCGTCGGCATCGCATACAAAATCGACGGCCAGGACGCATAACCCAGCGCTGCAGCGACAATTCCAATCGCAGTTCCGGCTAGAACGGACTTACTGGCCGCCCACACTAATTCGCCCAGAACGATATCGCCAACCGTGAGTTGTGTGGACAGGATTGCTTCCCAGGTGCGCTTGGCGTCCATCCGAGCAAAGGCGGCATACAAGGTTTCGAAGGTCGCGGACGTCATGGCGCTGGTCGCGACCATGCCCGCTGCCAGAAACGCGATATACGAAGTCCCCTCAACGCGGCCCACGATTAGCCCGAGGCCAAAGCCAAGGCCAAACAGGTTGGTTATGGGATCTGCAAGGTTGCCGAGAACCGATGCAAGTGCGGCTTTCCTCCACGCCAGGAAGTTTCGACGCCATACCGCGATCCAGTTGTACGCGTTAGCGGGCATCAGCGCTGCATAACTTTCACCCATCCTCATTTCTCCATCTCGCGTCCGGTCAGCCGCAAAAACACGTCCTCGAGATTCGGCGGCCGATGCAGAATGCGAAGGCCGGCTCGCCCACGCAGTTGCACACGAACCTGCTCCGGATATGGCGCATAACAGAACAGCGTCTCTCCACTCACTTCGATGTGCCGCGCGTAAGGCCTGATCAACTCAGTGAGCTCATGTGGATCACCGCCATAGATCTCGATCACGTCGCATCCGATATGCTCCTCGATTAAGGCGTTCGGCTTTCCTTCGGCGATCTTGCGTCCACTCTCGAGCACGCACAGACGATCGCATAAGCGTTCGGCCTCTTCCATGAAGTGAGTGGTCAAGAGGATCGTCTTGCCACGCGCAAGCAGAACTCGCAGGCGCTCCCAGATTAAGTGGCGTGCGTGCGGATCCAGACCGGTTGTGGGCTCGTCCATTACGAGCAGATGTGGATCATTGATCAGGGCACGCGCCAGCGTTAGCCGCCGTTTCATACCACCCGACAGCTCGGCGACGCGCTCGTCCGCTTTGCTTTCCAGACGGGCAAACTCCAATAACGAGGGTACGACCACCTCGATCTTGCGAGCGCTCATGCCGAAATAGCGACCAAAAACCCGTAGGTTCTCCCGTACCGTGAACTCGAGTTCAAGGTTATCGAACTGCGGCACCACGCCAATGCGCATACGTGCGACACGGGCGCGCGCAGGCACGGGCTCATCGAGGACCGTAATCTCGCCGGCATCTGGAGAGATCATCCCGAGGAGCATACGCGCAATCGTGCTCTTGCCAGCTCCATTTGGCCCGAGCAGGCCGAAGCATTCCCCGCGCGCAACCGAGAACGACAGCTCGTCGACGATGATCTTGTCGCCCAATGACTTTCTTACGCCGGCAAGGTCGATTGCTGCGCTGGACATGTTCATATTAAGCCGACAAAAGGCGTTCGGTCGACGTTGGCTTCGTTACAGCTGCTTTGGTCCACAGCAGGCCGTCGCACCACACATGCTCCACGCGCCCCCATTGGCAGGCGGCGGCAACATCCGGGAAGAATCCTCGCCCATGAAGGTTGGCGCTCGTATTGCAAAGCAGCGGAATGCCCGTGAGTTGCTCAAACTCGACCAGCAGCTCCGCGATTTTGTGCGGAGAGTTGCGCGCAACTGTCTGCAACCGCGCAGAGCCATCCAGATGGACGATAGCGGGGACCTTATCGCGCCACTCCGCACGAGTCTGGTGATCGAAAAGCATATAAGGATCCGGTGTCCCGGGCTCGAAGATGTCTGGCGCCCGATCCTCCAGGCAAATCGGCGCCACCGGCCGGAAATGCTCACGGCGCTTGATGTCGTTGAGATGATCCTTCATTGCCGGCGAGGACGCTGCTGCAAGAATGCTTCTGCCGCCCAATGCCCGCGGCCCAAGCTCGGCGCGTCCCGAAAGGAAGATTACGGGCTTGTTGTCGGCGAGGATGGCCGCAAGCTCGCGGAGGGTGCATGGCGCAGCCTCCCATTCTGACGGACTTTCGCTAGCCTGCAGCGCCGGACCACTGTAGACCGACCATTCCAGTGGCCCGAACCCATTTTGCGCCGCCATAGCACTGCAAGCAGCGCCAATTGCCGAGCCGCTGTCATTTGGAAACGGTGGCACCCAGACCTCATCGAACAAACCCGTCGCGCGAAGCGCACTGTTCCACTTGATATTGAGCCCGCACCCCCCGGCGACACACAGGTTTCTCGCGCCCGGAAGCGATGAGTGCCGCAGCAGAACCATCGCGATTTCCCGGACAAGAAGACGTTCCAGGAACACATGAAACGACGCTAGGACGTCTTCCGCTCGCTTGGCCGTCAGGCGCAGCGCGCTCGCCTCGAAAAATTCGTGCACAGCCGCAAGCGACGCCTCCGCATTATTGATATCGGCGCGGTAGCGACGCGCCTGCTCCGTGTCGGCCGCGAAGCGCTTTTCGTAAAGCTCCTGAAAAACTGTCACGATGGATTCGTCGACAGAGCCGAGCGCGATATAGGCCATCAGCTTGCCGGCGATGCCCAAGTCCCAATTGGTGCGGTTCGGCTGCCTGTAAGGCCCGAAATGAAGGCCTGCGGCAGCATAGGCATGACCGATCATCGGAAACAGGCACGCGATGAGCCGCGCACCCCGCGGTTCGACATAGTAGAGACGTGGAAAGATACAGCCATCCCATACCAGACAGAACGCGGGTTTTCCGGCGCCGGCAAAGGGGCTGGTGCTATAAGCCGACGCGACGTGGCCCGTCACGTGGGGGTAACTCTTATAGGGAAATACCTTGCCACCGAGGATCAGGCCGTAGCCGTCGACGGAATCAAGCAGGCCCTCGGCATGCCGCTCGACATATGGCGCCCCTTTCAGCGCGATCGGAACCGCCCCACTCAGGACCTGGAATTGCGACTCAATCTCCCCATCCCAGCCATCGATGACGAACTGATCAATATCTCGAGGCTCAAGGCCATGTTCAGCCAATGCGAGCACGACTGCATCGAGGTTATCGACGGATTGGTAGCGTGGGCTGTTGGCGCGCTTCTCTTGCTCGGTGCAAAAGACAAGCTGCCCGTCCTCGACGACAGCGATTGCGCCATCGTGTGTTAACTTAATGCCGCAGATGCGCATACGACCCCCTGACCTAATGACCGAAATTTGGTTGCTCTGACGAGTTCGTCGGCTTCCGGAACAGCACGAGCAAACAGTCTTCGTTGACCGACTCAGTGTGGCAATGCAGACGCTCGACCTCGAATAGACTCTCCTTGAAGAGAGCAATCACCGTTTCTGCGCCGGCAGCATGGCCCCAGCGTCGACACGTGGCATCACGTGCCGATCCGAACACCAGAGCGCCATTTGGTGCAAGCATACCCGACAGATTGCGGATGGCGGCGTGCATCTCGGCGACGTCCTTGAGGTAGTAGAGAACCTCGGCTACGACGATCAGATCGAACTGATCAGCCGTCGAGAACTGCTTAATGTCGCTGGTTCTCCACCTGATATGTGACCACCTCTTGGTTCGTTGCTGCGCCCGCTCAATCGCCTGTGGCATGACATCCACCACGGTGAGCAGTTGGCAATGGGGCGCCAGCATTTCGGTGAATGCCCCGGCGGCACATCCGACCTCGAGTGCATGCGCAACATCCCCGTTGCGACGGGAGATCCGGAGCATTTGCGCATAGCGCTCCTGCTCGAACGAATTACTATCCAGACGCCATGGATCGTCGACAGCCAACTCGCGTTCCAGTAGCTGGTAGTTGTTGTTGTCCGGCGTCATGGGGCGTTCAACCTACTTGTAGGCGCTCGATCGATCGTGACCGCAAATCTCGGTCGCGGCCACACTCGATGGAAGGTGCGAACGCTCGGACTTGCGAATTGCACCGGAGCTCGCCCCGCTTCTTGCAGAGCTTATTGCGGCGGTCGCGTGCGGGATGACAGCCTTCTTCTCTGCTTCGCTCGTCACGATGACCTTTCGCGACAGCCAGTCGCTATTGCTCAATGTACAAAGCGCATAAGCCTTCAGCGGCAGCAGGAGGAAGATGTTGATGGGCGTGTGGAGCGAGAAGCCGAGAAAACGCAGATCGCGAGCACGGAATGCCGCCACACTGCAACGGACCATCGTCATTGCCGCAATCGTCAGTACTGTCCACCAGGCCACCGACCCCGCGATGACAAATTGAGTGAGTGCAGCCAGCGACGACAAGGCGAGAAGCAAGGGGCCGAGATTTTGTCCGACGACATCTAGCGTGAGATAGCCATCGAGCTCGGGCAGCAAACGCAATGCAAGAAACGTGTCCCGAAAGGTACTGCGGGCCCAGCGAAGCTGCTGTCGCAGATATGGCCCAAGGCTGTCAGGCACCACGGTGGCCGCGATTGCGTCGGGAACATACTCGGTTCGATATCCAGCCTTGAGCATCAGGATCGTTAGATGACGATCCTCGCCGAAATCGCTTGGCTTTCCGCGGAAGAATTGCGTTTCGTATTGATCAAGCAGCATCGCGAGCGCCGAGCGACGATACATCGCACATGGGCCGCAGCAGCACATCACCGCGCCGAATCGAGCCTGGGCCGCTCGCTCCTCGTTGCAGGCCAGCCAGTATTCCATATCGATCAGCTTGGTCAGCCAGGTTTCGTTGCGATTGCTGGCCACCAATTGCCCCATGGCCGCGCCGACCTCGGGGTGCCGCATCTTCGATACAAGCTTCGTTACCACGTCGGCGGCAAGTATCGTATCCGAGTCGACGTTGAGCACCAGATCGCCGGAAGAACTTCGTATCGCTGCAATCTGCGCCTTGCGCTTTCCGACGTTCTTGGCAAGCAAAATGACGCGAAACCTCGGATCGTTCGCGTAGATTTTATGTACAGGCGCCACAAGGTCGCGATTTGCTGATCCGTCGTCGACGACATGGACTTGCAGCATTCCAGCGTAGTCTTGGCTCGCAAGCGACGCGAGGCATTCGGAGAGTGTGTCTGGATCCTCGTTGAAACAGGGCACGACGACATCTACGCTGGGCAGAGCCACCTCGGCTTGTCCTAGATCGTCCTGCAGCTGCGGGGTATTGGCCGGCTGAGCGTAAAGCGCTTGCGCGCTCTTGTAGACGGTCGAGAGCAGCGCATAAGACGAAACGGCGACAGCGCTGGTTGTAGCGAGCAGATCCATGGGGTGCCAGTTGTTCAGTGAAGTTGAGGAAGCGGATGGATTTCGAACCCGCGCCGTTGCAGTGCCGGAATCAGATATGACAGCGCCCTCACCGTCTGATCACGCAAAGTGGCATCCGTGCACGATCTTTCCTCGCCGGGAGGATATCCGTCGTGCAGGAGCACAATTGCACCCGGGCGAACAGCCGCCAGCACCGAGTTCACGATGCTATCAACCCCAGGGCGCGACCAATCTCTCGGATCGACCGACCAGTGCATAGCTGCGAGGCCAGCCTTGGCTGAAGTAGCAAGCACGTCCTGGGTCCATATGCCGTAGGGGGCCCGCATGTGCCTGGGCAGAGCCTGCGGGCATGCCAATCGAATCGCCCTGCTCGCCGTTAGCACCTCATCGTGGACCTCCGCCGGTTCGCATCGGGACAGATCGGGATGCGTCATCGTGTGGTTTGCAACCTCATGCCCTTCGGCGATCATTCGCCGAACGAGTTCGGGCTGGTCGGCCGCGTACGTGCCGATGACGAAGAACGTCGCCGGCACCCGATGTTGGGTCAGCACATCGAGGACGTCCGGCGTGCAGAATGGATTGGGTCCATCGTCGAAGGTCAAGTAGACCGAGCGACTTCCACTGACGTCACCGTAGTCGCGCCGCACCGCAGATAGGGGGATGAGTTCGTTCACAGCTCGGGTCCGTTCCGATCGATAATCATTCCGGCCGGCCACTCGCCCATTGAGCGTCCAACCGGGAACACCACCACGAGCACGTCTTCGACGCGGATCGGCGACAAATTAGGGTAGACATCTGCCTGGGTGGAGCGGACGCGAATGCCAGACATGAGGGTTGCCAGCCCCTGCCTTCCGACCAGTCTGGTAAGATGCTTCTCAAGCGCGGGCCGGACCGTACCAAAGCCGAACGGAACCCCAAGCTCCTGCAGCGCAGGATACATCACGCGCATCGAGTGGCTGATTCCAAGCCCCTCTAGATCCGGACGCACCGCATATAGTCCCAGTTCGGCCACGAGAAGATCGACGCCGCCAATCTTGATGAAGCGGCGCAGTAGGCCGATATGAGCGGCGACGCCGCGCGCGTCGTAACCGATTACGCGGCCCTCAGGTCTTGCACCGGCCCAACTTCGATTGCCTTCGAATGGCTGCGCATTGAACGCACCGGTCGGCCCGTAGCTCTTACGGAAGAAGTCGGCGAGCTCGGCATGATCGGCGAGCTGCAGCTCGTTTTCCCAGCGAAGGTTCCACTGGACTTGAGAGCGCGCAGAAGGATCTTCCGCGGAGCGGCACACAGCAATATTCATGGCGGGCTTTCCTACGCCAGTGGCGTTGAGAGCGGAGATGGTCACGTAAGCAACTCGCTATTCGCCGAACCGCTGATCAACACTGAAACGCGCTGACATGCGGCATCCAAGCTCGGCTCTCCTCGCCAGACCGCGCGAGAGCAGACCGAATCGGAATGGCGCCCCCGTTAGCGGCGAGACGATCGCGCAGCTCGCGCGCGTCGTTCCGGCCAATGCCATGGTCGACATATGCCCGGACATCCCAGTGAGGCGATTGGATTGCCCATAACCTATCTGCACCATGGAGGGGCTCCGCCGTGTCCAAGATCACGATCGACGCTACCGCATCGGGGGGCCGGCCATCGACGCGTGCGAGCTCATCGAGGGCGCACGCGACTGGCACCAGTTCAACTTCGGTCCTATGCATCTTCGACACGCCTTGAATTGCGATGAACAGGCGAGCCATTTGGCCGGTCGCCGGAAATATCTGGCATCCGCAATCTGCGCCTGCCGCTTGATCGCGACACTAAGGCGAGGCTGAGCGCGCCCTCAAGTGTACGCGGGTAAACCGCCGATATGGAAAGGGATGGAACACACATACGAAGGTTTAGCGAGACCTGCCTAGGGTCGCATCGCGTGCTCGTCGCACAGGGAAACGGCGCAATTCGCGTCCGGCAGAAGTACCCACGGCTCACACCGATTCGGTGGCCGCTCGCACGTCCAGGAGTTCTTCTTCGAGCTCGCGTGCGACCAGCAGCCATCGTGGTATGCCTAATTCATTTTCCAAACTGATGTTTGCTATCCAACATTCCGCAATTTGGTAAAATCGATTGTTTCGATAGAACACATCCACACAATGGATAGACCCACAACATGCGGTTCAAGGGACTTGATCTAAACCTTCTCGTTGCGCTCGATGCTCTGATGACCGAGCGCAACCTCACGGCGGCGGCGCGTAAAATTAACCTGAGCCAGCCCGCTATGAGCGCTGCGATCGCGCGGCTACGCAGCTATTTTCGCGATGAATTGTTTACGATGAGAGGTCGCGAGCTCGTCCCAACACCCGGCGCGGAGGCGCTTGCGGGTCCGGTTCGCGAGGCCCTGCTGCACATCCAACTTTCGATCATTTCTCAGGATGCGTTCGACCCGACTCAGTCGAGCCGACGCTTCAGGGTCATTCTCTCCGATTTCATGACAATCGTGTTTTTTCGGCGGATTGTCGATCGTATCGCGCAGGAGGCGCCCGCGGTGCGTTTCGAATTGCTGCCATTTTCCGATGAGCCTGGTGAGTTGCTCCGCCGCGGCGAGGTCGACTTTCTCATTCTGCCGGAACTGTTCATGTCGAGTGCGCATCCGAAGGCGACGCTATTCGAAGAGACCCTCGTGTGCGTGGGATGCCGCACGAACAAGCAGCTATCGCGGCCACTTACTTTCGAGAAATACAATTCTATGGGGCACGTTGCTGCCAAGTTCGGACGGGCGCTGAGGCCCAACCTCGAAGAATGGTTTTTGCTCGAGCACGGCTTGAAAAGACGGATCGAGGTCGTTGTGCAGGGCTTCAGCCTTATTCCGCCCATATTGTTGGACACGGGCCGTATAGGGACAATGCCGTTACGTCTTGCCAGACATTTCGAAAAGCGAATGCCCTTGCGGATCGTGGAGCCACCGCTTCCCCTGCCTGCATTCACGGAGGCAGTGCAGTGGCCTGCATTCCACAATACTGATCCGGCGAGCATCTGGATGCGGCGGATCTTGCTGGAGGAGGCATCCAACATGGCATCTGGGCATCGGGAACCCACAGCGCGCAGGCGCAGCTAGCTTCACCACAAGCCGCCCCCGCGGTTAATACAATCATACCATACCCGATCATTCGGCGGGCCTGCCGGCTTTCTCAATTCAGCGTCACGTACAGCCATGCTGCAAAGTGCGCGCGCGAGCCGCCAATGGACCGCCGGCTCGCGCACGTCATGATTTCACGAAATGTCGTTTAGTACGCGTGTCCTGCGGGCACGATCCGGCACCCCGGAAGGACTCACGTCGTCGGGTACCATGATATTTGGCGAGGCCAATTTAACCGCTTGAATCCGACACTGCGTCAGGTTGTAGTTTCGCCTCCTGACTAACGCTGCGCTGGTGGACGTCAATGGGTCGCATCGGGCCAACTCGCGAATATACGCGATAGGCACTTCGGCTGGTAACTCGACCAGGCCGAGTTGCCAGTGTGGCCCAGGATCGACGGAGCTTGATCAGGTTGGCGCCCGACGAGTCCAGAGGTAGGTCGGCGCCCCGGTCGCCCTACCGGCCATTCTGCGATGATCCGCGAGCTTTCTTTTCGCGATCGCGCCAAACGAACGAAGTTGATTCGGGCGAGCCAGCGCTGCCGCTTCAGACGCAGCCGTTGCCGCTCATTGTATGCACCGTAAAGACGATCGCGTCGGATAATTGGATATGCGTTTCAAAGGCCTGGATCTGAATCTTCTCGTTGCCCTCGATGCTCTTATGACTGAGCGCAGCCTTACCGCAGCAGCACGCAAGATTAACCTCAGCCAGCCGGCCATGAGCGCAGCTGTTGCTCGGCTGCGCTCCTATTTCCGCGATGAACTGTTTGCAATGAGGGGCCGGGAACTTGTCCCTACCGCACGCGCAGAAGGACTGGCGGCTCCCGTTCGCGAGGCTCTGATGCACATCCAACTCTCCATCATCGCCTGCGACGCGTTCGATCCGGCGCAATCGACCCGGCGATTCAGGATCGGCCTTTCCGACTTCATGACGGTCGTATTCTTCCGACATGTCGTAGAGCGCGTCGCACGAGAGGCACCCGCCGTCAGCTTCGAACTGGTGGCGCTCACCGATGAGCATGATGAGCTTCTTCGGCGTGGCGAGGTTGATTTTGTTATCCTGCCGGAACTATTCATGTCCAGCGCGCACCCACGGATAGCCCTGTTCGAGGACAGGCTTGTGTGCGTTGGCTGCAGCACGAACGGGCAGCTGCAGCGACGGCTTACATTCGACCGATATATGTCAATGGGCCACGTTGCGGTTAAGGTCGGAGTTGGGCGCAAACCTCCCATCGAGGAGTGCTTTTTGCTCGATCGAGCCCTCAACCGACGCATCGACGTTTTCGTGCAGAGCTACGGCATGATCCCGCCCATGCTGGAGGGCACGAGCCGCATAGGGACCATGCCATTCAGGCTCGTTCAGCATTTCGAAAAGATGGCGCCCCTTCGGATTGCCGAGCTTCCGCAGTCATTCCCCACCTTTACCGAGGCGGTCCAATGGCCCGTCCTTCACAACAGCGATCCGGAGAGCATCTGGATGCGAGAGATATTGTTGCAGGAGGCGGCTCGCATGACATCTGTACCTGACGAGTGCTCCATGATCTCCGCCTCGG
The DNA here is from genome assembly GCF_032654765.1 of Bradyrhizobium sp. 33ap4. Classification (NCBI taxonomy): domain Bacteria; kingdom Pseudomonadati; phylum Pseudomonadota; class Alphaproteobacteria; order Hyphomicrobiales; family Nitrobacteraceae; genus Bradyrhizobium; species Bradyrhizobium sp. 33ap4. The sequence goes on from NZ_JAUMTJ010000028.1 coordinate 21,303, forward strand.
GACAAGCGGAGACCGACGGAAGCTTGGCAAGAGCTGCCTCGCGGTTGTCGTAAGGACCTTTGCAGGCTACGCGAATTTCCGCCTGCATGTTTCGGCAGCTGCAATTTAGACTTCTCTGCCGACACCCATTCTTTGCTCATGAAAGTCCCGCGGCTTCGCTGCCTGAGCCGCGATCACGACGCTGTCGTGAACTCGCACATGAGTATCGCGACCGACATGCGGGCGACGGCTCAAGCCGCCCGTCGCATGTTTTTTTAGAGAGCCGCACATCAGAGACGAAGCACCATACGCCTGAAGCTCGCTCAAGCCAGGCCCTACACAACGCTGCCTCGCCTGGCAGCCATATATAGATGACTGAGATCGGCTCGGAGCGCGCCGACTACTCTCAAAGCTAGTAGCTCTCCTAACGCGCGCGGCCGATTCGTTTTCGCCGAGCCGCACAGCCCTCACACCGATCGGTTACGGAGGTGGCGGGACTCGCTCGTGCGATTCTGCAGAGCACCGCGCACCTGTGTTGCCTTGTCGCATCACCTTAAAGTGCATCGCATCTTCATCGCTCTGCGCCGCCGGTCCGACTTCTTTTGGCCCTACCGCGGCCAAACGTCTTGACGACGTGCGCTGCCCTGGCGCAATGACAACAAGGAGCTGAACGTTGGAACAGTGCAGCGGCGTATTCGATCCGGAAGAACTTTCTGTCTTAGGAAGCCTCTTTGACAGCGCAATCGCCGCGTTACCGCCGTCGATGCGAACTTCTGAAAATCGCGCAGCGGTTGCCAGACTCATCTTGGAGCGTGCAGCGATCGGCGAGTCTGGACTGGCATGTCTGATGAACTTGTTGACCACCATTTCCCCTCAGGGTTGATCGCCAGCCATTCTAAGGATAGTCACCATCTCTTACGCTGGAATAGAAGACGATCCAGCTAGAGCTTTGAAATAGCTTGAATCACACGTGACGTCAGGTTGTAGGCTTTGAAATTGAACAACATGAGCAAAGCTACACCACGTAGGCGTCGATGGCGCATTGGCGAACTTGCAGAGGCGACCGGAGTGACGGTACGCACGCTGCATCATTATGAACATACGGGACTGCTAGCCGCATCAGAACGGACTGACGGCGGTCATCGGATGTACGATCGCGAAAGCGTTCAACGGGTTCATCAGATTCGAGCGCTACGTGAGCTTGGCTTCTCCCTTCTCGAGATCCGCAAGGCTATGGAGGGCACGACTTCACTGATTGATCTCCTACGCAAACATTTGGAGCGGATCGAGCTTCAAGTCGCTCGAGCAACCCTGTTGCGAGATCGTTTACGTGACATGACGACGGACAGTGAAGTCCAGGTCAGTGTAGACGAGCTGCCTGCCGCCTTGGTGGCCATGTCTCGGGTTGAGACGCGTAGTCAAACCTCGCGATGCACCTGTAAGCTGGCCGCCGAGCGCGACGAGAGGTGGCGTCGGATTCGCGACGAGCTGCGCGATTGTATGGATCGAGGCGAACACCCCTGCGGTGAGCGAGCAAAGGCTGTCGCAGTTGCAGCGCGGTTGCTAATCGGCGAAATCGCCGGAGCTGATTCACGCGTTTCCACGATCCTCAAGGTCCTTGCGCGGTTGAGCGCCCCGCGCAGTCTGGCGGGTTGGGATCCCAGTCTTATGCAGTATCTCGATCTCGCCCTTGTGGGCTTGGAAGATCAGCCGTACTGACGCCCTGGCGCAGCGCGCGCGGAATTGTCCCTCTGTCTTGGCCATCTAGATGAGAGCCGTTGACGCCTCGTACACGAGCTCCAGGCGCGGCGGCCGAGTGCGTGGCTCAATCGGAAAGATCTTCACGCCTGGCCCCGTCGAGCCGCCCGCCGGGGCCATGATCAGACGCATCCTCAAAAAAGAGCTTGAACCGCACGTAACGTCACATTGTAAGCTCTGGTTGCGGTGTGGCCGAGCTGGCGCGCACGACTTCGCTCGGCAGCAGCAACCGCATCGACGTCCGGAGACAAGTCGGACCGCCAACGCAGGCGGCTCACTTCAGGTGAACATTGGAGCTCTACAATGTTGGGTAGGCGCTACGCTTTGGCTGCAAGTGCAGCACTGCTCTTTAGCGCTCTCGCCTCGACCACGCGCGCCTCCGACGTCAATATTGCCGTGGCTGGTCCTATGAGCGGAGGCAGCGCTGCGTTTGGCGCACAAATGCGCGATGGGGCGGCTGCCGCCGTCGAGGCCTTGAACGCATCGGGCCAACTTTCAGATAGCAAGCTGATATTGACTGTCGTCGACGACGCATGTGACCCCAAGCAAGCCGTCGCAGTTGCGAACAAGCTCGCAGCAGAGCGCGTGCGGCTGGTCATTGGTCATTTTTGCTCTTCTTCGTCGATTCCAGCCTCCGACGTCTACGACGAAGCGGGCATCCTTCAAATGTCACCTGGTTCGACAAATCCTCAGCTGACGGAACGTGGTCTTAAGACGGTATTTCGGATCTGCGGCCGCGACGACCAACAGGGGCTCGTTTCAGCTGAGCATATTCACAAAAACTACCGTAACGAGACGATCGCAGTGCTCGATGACAAGAGCACGGCAGGCAAGGGCATTGCCGATGTGGTCGCGGCACAGCTTCAGAGATCGGGTCACTCCGTCATTCGACAAAGTTATGTGGCTGGTGAAAAGGACTATGCTGCACTGATCTCAAGGATGAAGAAGGAGGGGGTACGGGTAGCCTATATCGGCGGATATCATACCGAAATTGGACTGATCGTACGCCAAGCATCGGAAGCGGGTGCCGGCCTCACCATCATGGCGAACGATCCGCTGATGACCTCTGAATTCTGGGCCATTACCAGCAGTGCCGGAAATGGCACGTTGTTCACCTTCATGGACGACCCTACCAAGAATGCCAACGCGGCAGGCATCGCGGCCAGACTCAAAGCTGCCAACCTCTCCGCCGAGGGCTACACGCTTTACGCCTATGCCGCGGTCCAAGCATGGGCAGAGGCGGTGAAGCGGGCCGGCTCGCTCGATGCTCGAAGGGTCGCCGACGCCCTTCGTTCGCGCCCGGCCGATACCGTAGTCGGCCCAGTTCTGTTTGATTCCAAGGGAGACAACGCGGCTCCTGGCTTTCTCGTTTACCGTTGGCGCGACGGGCATGTTGAAGCCGTCGAGCAGAACTGATCGGGGCGATGCGTAGCCTGCCACAATTCACCCGAGGACACAGATGATGAGACACCCTGACGACCTTAGTGCAGCGATACTCGGGTGCTCTCTTATACTCGCGGCCTTCGGAGCATTTTTTGCGCTCGCTGCGGCTCTCGCACAGCTGCCTGACGTCGATCCGCAGGCAGATGAGTTACGACAGATGATAGACAAATAGTACCCGTGCCAACCTTCAGTGTTGCTACTCGACCTTGCCAAGCTTGTCTCGATCAGTTCGATGCTTGCCCTCTTTGGTTCGCCGGATCTTTCTCAAATAATCCTTCCATGCCTTCTGCAGCGGCTAGGCGAATGGCGGTTCAGTCGCAGAACTTAGCCATGAAATTCGATTTGCAGCGACAATTTGCGCGATTGAGTGCGCATGCTGACAAATGCACTTGCGCGCTCCAAACTATGGCCATTGCCGGGCCGTGCGAAACACCGCGAATTGCGCACGACAAGACGACCAATTGGCGTTCCGGCCATCCCACTCTCCACGCGACGCGCGTCAAATTTGTCTTCAATGAGACCTCATTGTCGCTATCTGCCGCCTTAGTCGGAGGCTTGTTGCTACCCTTGCACAGCAATGCCGGTCTGCAAGGAACGGATCTAACTGGGGGCGAGCCGCCGCCAAGCCGCCCGGCGCCACGTACAAATCGGCGCTATTCACACGATACAGAATATTTTCAACGTCGGTGTGATCCGCCAAGCTATCGGCGTCCGCATCTTTGGGCGCCGTTTTGCCAAGGACAACCTTTGGCCTATCCGGCCTGAAAGACGGGAAGTTGCAGCATACTTCATTGAGCTCGAATCTTCTGGAGCACCTTCCGACCCAGATTTCGCCCTGGCGCGCGGCAGATGACCTCTTATTGGGCATTTGCTCCAGCTGGCGAGCAACTCTTGCCGCAACAAGGGCGGACAGATGAAGCGATCAAGATTCACCGAAGAGCAGATTATCGCGATATTGAAGGAGCATGAGGCTGGTGCGAAGGCGGCCGACGTAGCTCGCAGGCACAGGACCTCTGAAGCGGAGATCTACAATTGGAAAGCCAAGTTTGGCGGCATGGACATTCCTGCGGCCAAGCGACTGAACGCCCTGGAAGAGGAGAACGCGAAGCTAAAGATGCTACTGGTCGAGCACATGCTCGGTGTGGCGGCGCTCCGCGAGCTTCTGCCAAAGTAGTGGTCAGGACTGCAGATCCTCATGACCCAATCACCTCGTGCTAGCTCAGCCACCATACCCCAATGAGCGGATCAAGAGCAGTCAAATACCGGGCAAGCCGTCTTTGAGCGCGGCGGCACCAGGCAACCCAGGACTCCTGGTCCAAGAACGGAGATGATCAAGTGAAAAGCAGCCCTCCTTCAAAACTAACGTGCGGAATCTTCGACCATTTGGACGACGACGGCCGCGATGTCGCGCGACAATACGAAGATCGCCTCAAATTGGCGGAGGTGTGCGATTCCCTGGGCTTCTACGCGTATCATCTGGCCGAGCACCATTGCACACCACATGCTAGAGGGCCGTCACCAAATCTTTTTTTATCTAGCGTCGCGCAGCGCACTCAGAGACTGCGCGTTGGCCCGCTGGTCATGTTGCTCAATCTCTATCATCCCTTGCGCGCATTCGAAGAGATCTGCATGCTTGACCAATTGAGCGGCGGCAGACTTGAGCTCGGCATCGGACGCGGTTCGCTGCCGACTGAATGGGGCTATTTCGGCGTCAGCGCGGACGCGGCGCCAGAGCGTTATGAGGAGGCCAGCGAAATCCTGAATGCCGCGCTGAAGGGGCACACGCTATCCTATCACGGACGCTTCTTTGAGCTGAGCGAAATACCTTTGACCATGAGGCCTCATCAGCATCCACATCCGCCGACCTGGATCACGAGCAATCGGACGGAGTCGGCAGAGTGGGCTGCTGCAAATGGCGCCAATCTGGCGTGCCTGGGCCGCTCCTCAGCGGTCCGAAACATTACGGATGCGTTCCGCTCCCAGCGGGCGCGCATTGCGCCAGCGGACGATCGGGAGCCGTTTCTTGGTTTGCTCCGCATGGTCGTGATCGCGCAGTCTGACCGAGATGCCCATGTAGCGGCGGAAATGGCTTACCAGCGATGGCTCGAGAGCTTCAAGTTCGTTTACGAGCTGAACGCCATTCCGACGCCACCCACCCTACCGCTGACCTTCGATGCAGCGCTCGATAGCGAATTATGCGTCGTCGGAACGCCAGCTTCCGTTCGACGACTCCTTCTTAGCCAGATGGAGGAGGCAGGTGCCAACTACCTACTTTGCCAGCTTGCCTTCGGGAACCTTCCGTTGGAAGCTTCTCTATACACCGCAACCACAATCAGATCTGAAATCATCGCTGGCTTTGGCTGACAATCACTATCCGATCTTGGCACCTCAGAGGAGCTGCGCGACGACGTTTATCTATGATCGGCCGTCCTGCAGAACGGGCGAATTCAGATCTCCTGCCTTACTCAGCAGGAGGTCCGCAGACCCATGAGGACACGGTCGCATCGATCACCCGCCATGGCGGCCGGTCTGCCGGTGTCGTCGGAGGTGACGTGAACTGGCTTGGAGAACGGCGGCATGACAAGCCGGCTCGATTCGCATGCGGTTGGCATTGTGCGTCATCGAAGAACAGATCCGCCACGATCGAGTATGCTATCCGCCGGTTGGATGCGTCCCATCAAAACTTTCGATTTTACCGGTTTTAACCAAATGTCCCATAGTCGATCGCAGATTTCCGGAAAACATCCTTCGCGAACCACGTGTGACAATGGAACCATTTTGCTTTGAGCATGGTTGCAGGGCAACTCCACCCGCCCGTGTCTGCCCCAACGATCCCTCCCTAGCCCGCAAACCCCGGCACGCGCCGCCCACGTTTGGTCAGATGGCAGATCGCAACGTCGCGCGCGCAATCTACCGCTTAGTCGCAAACCTAATTGTCATCATGCTGAAGGCGCCCGAGAAGATCAGCTCTCACGAACTCTTATTGGCTGGGGTCCATGCGTGCGCCGGCTAGAATTCCAATAGGCGACTTGCCCTCGCAGCCAAGGCGAACCGGACCTATCGCCCTGAACCTCCTGCCCGCGCGATCAACCTGGCGCTGTGACGGCTCGCAGACGGTACAGGGCCGTCAGCGATCTGACTGCCGGATTTGCAAGGCATATTTTCTCAGGCCACGAGGAAGCACAGCAGTCGATGTGTGTGGCAGGACCGGCCACACAGTATCACTGCGCGCTCCCCTAAGTCGTCGTCGTGGGGGATCCTTACTGGGCTCGCCGGCTCAGTGCTGCTCGTCGCCGGCAACCCTCACTCGCGTCCTGCAAACTTGTACCGTGGTCATCTCATTTTATGCACCGCCCTCGACCGACTGCAGCAGGGTACAGCTGCAGCCGCAACTCGTTCTAGCCATGCGCCTGCAGCCCCGCTAACGGGACAAACGACGCATTCTCTTTACTCTGCCTAGCGCGCTTTCATTACTCTGGAGCAACACCATGGAACTTGATCCTTCCAATTCACGCATAGAAGACCTGACGCACCGCATCGACCTGCAACTTGACATCGTGGCCGCCCTCGTCGGCGAGGAAGGTAACGGGTTCGAGGCGGTCAGACTGCTCAATGCACACACAAACGAAATGATAAATGCGGAGCTAGCGCTCGGTCAGCTCGCCGATGCGAGGGCCAGCGGCTGCAATGGCGACGGGCAGGCGGCGCGGATGCTCCGAGACCGCGGCGTCTATCATCCAGAAGACCTCCAAATTTTGGGACGCCTTTTCGATCAAGCGGTGGCGGCCTTACCTGAGGCTCTGCGCACCCCTGCCAACCAGTTGAAGATCGCTACCCTGATTCTCTCCCGTGCAGCGGAGTGAGATTCTATTTCGAGTTTTTTCGTCGGTTGACGGCGCGATCAGGGTCTGATCAGAGTTGGGGCACGGCGTGCTGCGGTTTAACGTACCCAGCACCGCAGCAAGCCTCAGATTGGATTTACTTGTCGTCGCGCGGAGCGCGTCGCGTGCACTGCTTTTTCCGTTTGCAGCCGTCAGTATCGTCACCGGATTCGAACGGATCCCGTCGCGCTAAGCGATCTTGCGCGGGAGAGGACCCGTTTGCCCCTCGATCTCAGCTGGGCTTCTCCTGTATCAAGTACTTCATGGCTATGTATTCTGTATGCCGCAGCCAACCCGACGGCGGACAGCGAATGAACGCAACGCATGCGGCGACGTACAGGCAAGGTCTTCTCGTCCGATCTAGTGTTTGACGCTTGGCTCAATGGTTTGGCACTCGCGTTGCGGCGGCATTGACCCTTACCCCACGATCTCCACTCCACGACGTCTTGCAGGGCGACACGAACCAGATCATCACAATTGCCCTGCACCTCGTCACCACTTCTCTACTGCATTCCACAAGACGCACACTTCAAGCCATCGGTTACGCGCAGGGATTGAACAGCAGAACGACGGCCACGCCGCCGACATATGTCACAAAGCAAACAAATCCTGTCCGGAATGCGTCCCGCACTTAGCAGATGACATCGTACAAAACGAGTAATGTACAAAACGGACAGCACTTGGCTTCGACCCCTTCTTAGCTCGAGGTTGCGCATGCGGTGAACGGTCTTTCCTTAGCTTCGACTGTAGCGTCGATTGGTCCGGACCGATCTTCTGATTTCTTCGAGCCACTACTGACAGCAGGCAATGCGGGCAATCAGCAGAGAAGCGCGCGACAACGCATACTTGCCGTCAAATGATTCAGAATCATTCGAATTGAAGCGCGCACCACCACGTTCGGTCATCCGCGCTTCAACAAGCATCTATATAAATTCGCTCGCAGCGCCGAGATCAGCTCGACACGCGAGCACGCCTAGGGATCCGACCTCTTCACAGCTGGATAGATCACGGGCGCTCGGTGTTTTGAACAAGCTACTTCTTTGCGTTCAGGATATCGCAGGAGTTTGAGATGACTCAGATATCATCCGAGCAAGTGCAGGCGCCAGAGGTTCTCGTAAGCACCGCATTTGATAAGGCGTGGCGCTTTGTCGAGAAAGATCCGCTCCTGGCGCACAATCACAAGGCAGTGCTTCATAGTCGCTTGCGAGCTGCCCTGGAGTGCTCGATAAGAAACGGCGAACGGAATGCCTTGCATCTGGCAAACGAGGCGATACGCAACTTGCGCGCAGAATTGGCATTTTCGACCAAACAGTAGGGTTGCTCCCACCACTATAGGAACGATGGGCTACGTGACAGCTCTCCCTCATCTGAAGCGCCATGTGAGCAATCTCAATATCGTGGTCAAAGTCCTCCTCCAGACCATTCTGCTTCGCTGAACCGCGCCCTCGACTAAAGCTGCCGGTACAAAGCTGCTGACGATACGATACCAGTCAGCCAGGCCACGATCGTAGACCGCCGACGGCAAGATGAGTTCGTCGTCCCCGGGAGCATGCTTTATCAGCAGGACCTAAATTTCGACGAAATGCTTGAACAGCGATCCTCCGCCTGTAAGTTGTGTACAGCTTGCGCTTCGAAGTTGAGTGACGCGGATTGGGCACGTCAGACGGGCTGCGTCGCATCGCAGGCCATCATCAGCAGAAGGAGACGCTGGGCGATTCGTGGCTTTCAGTTCATTCAGCGCTGCTTGGTCCGGAAATGCCTTCTCGCTGTTTGCGCCTCACCGATCGGAGCATCTTGGTCAGGTCTACGTACTACGACGGTTGCACGCTCCACAATCTGACGCGGCGTTCGATTCAACTCATTTCTTCCGAAACAATGTGGTGCTGCAGTTACAGCAATTCGCGATGATCTTGTTAAGACGCATCGCGCCGGGCGGCATCAAAAGGAACGACACTCGAATGAAGAATTTGCTGGTTCTGACTGCAAGCATCGGCGCACTCACTGCGGCCGCTCCCGCATTCAGCGCGGATTTCGCCGCGCAGCCCGTCAACATCAAGGCGGCACCGCAGCCGGTCGTAGCCACAATCAACGACTGGACCGGCTACTATATCGGTATCAATGGCGGCTGGGGATCGAGCCACAATTGCTGGGACTTCAACGGCATCACTCCCGAGGGTTGCCATAATTCGACTGGTGCTACCGTCGGCGGCCAGATCGGCTATCGCTGGCAGATCTTCAAAACGGTCTACGGCATTGAAGGTCAAGGCAACTGGGCTGACTTCAGCGGCTCCAATGTCAGCACCGCCTTCCCGGCAGACATCATTGGCACCAAGACAGATGCTTTCGGCTTGCTGACCGGCCATGTCGGCTATGCGTTCGACCCCGTGCTGCTCTACGTCAAGGGCGGTGCTGCAGTGACCAGCAACACTTATCACGTCAACTCAGTGGCTACTGGGACCGAAATTGCCAGAAACAACGATGTGCGTTGGGGTGGCGCGCTCGGTGCCGGTATCGAAGTCAGCCTCACTCCGAGTTGGTCGGCTGGCGTCGAGTATGACCATTTGTTCATGCAAGGCAGCAACGTAACCTTTCCAACAGCGGTCGGTGGTGATCGCGTCCACCAGGACGTCGATCTCATCACAGCGCGTCTAAATTACAAATTCGGCCCGGCGTTTGGTAGATAGCAACCTCCACGCGCTTGCGGTCTATCGTGAGCCCCGACCGTCGGTCGGGGTTCTTTCTTCAAGCGCTCGTGTCACATCCGCCGATACCTCGCGATGTCCGACTCGAGCAGCCCGAGCCAGATCATTGGCTGGATGGCCCCTGGTTACTGGAACTCCGGGCCTGGCGGTCCAAGTCACGATCCGACACTTCGATGGTTATCGAGCTTCATAATCTGACGCTGGGTCTTAGCGTCCTGCGTGCAATTCCGATAAATATTGTCCAGCTTTAGACTTTCCGGAAGCTGCGACAACAATTCTGATAGCCGCTCGGTGCTTGCTCAAACGAGTTGGGATTTCAAAGAACATTGAGGCGTATTGCCAGAACGATCGCTTGGATCCGGCTAGTGGCGCCAAGCTTTCGCATCGCATTCTTGATATGAAAATTGACTGTATTCTCGCTGATTTCCAGGATCATCCCGATTTCCCATGACGATTTTCCTTCCGCCACCCATCGCATGCAGCTGATCTCCCGCTGCGACAGTGCCACTTTTTTATCACCGCCATCGTTGCAGGGACGTGCGATCTCACCATACGCGGTGTGAAAGTGCCAGGCCAATGCATTGAGATGACCGATGCGATCCTGAGGATCAGCGTCGTCTGACGGAGATGCAAACGACACTACAGATACTCGGCCTAGCGGCCCAAACAACGGCACGCTCATGCCATGCTTCAGGCCCGCCTCTCTGGCTTCGTCCAGTACGCGTCTCTCGTCAGGTTGAAGTCGATAGTGGTCGGCCAGTTGATCCCATAAAAACGGCCTAGAAAGCATTGGCGTCCGCCGGACCACCGGATCGATGGTGTGGTACTTGCGTTTGAAGTACCGGTCGCACCAGTCTGACGGCCATTTCACGGCCACGGTCGGGGGTGGATACTCCGCCAGGCGAAGGGGCTCGACGAAGTTGAGGGCGCCGTAAGCAACTTCACTGAAGCCCTCCTCCGTGGCGCAGCTGACAAGTAGCTCGAATAGCGCTCTGAGCGAATGCGTCTGTTTTGCGCATTCAGTAAAGCTAAACAGGTCCATAGCGGGCGGCTCAGGACGCTGATCCCGGTCGGTGTCGCCGCTTCCAATTGCGCTTGTTTCAGGCGGAGCCAAGTTCAATTCCATGACCTGAATTCCTGGGTTTGCTGTTTGTGAAGTCTGGAGCGCATGCTGCCTCAGATGTCATGCCGAATTCGATGCCCTACACCAACTGCGATGACGTGATGTCCCGGCCAAACAGCCAAGGTGCGGGCCTATCCTTCATTCGAGGCTGAACAGCACGACGCACAACGTAGCGTTCACGTCATTCAATATGATCTACTCGGCTCGCAGGCCGCGCGCTGCCGAGATTGACGATCGCGGCGGGGACGGCCATGTTGATGGTCCGCGTTCGCGATGCACAATTGACCTACTGATGCCGCCAGGGACGGAAAGTAAGAGCTCTGGTTTGGCGGGCGTGCGCGCGCTACGGCTTAAAGGCGGTCAGGCGGCTCTCCTAACGATTCAGTCGGCGGTACGAGCCACCCAGGCCGGCCCGCTGCGACGTCAGCATAGATCAGATTCAATTGTGCAAGAGCGATGTCCAGCTCGAGTGAAGCTTCGCTACGGCTTGAGCGCGAGCGCGCGCAGACCCTGGATGCTGAACTTCGCGAGCCAAGTGAGCTAGAGCACGCAAGCCCGCTCGCGGGTGCTCGCTTCGACCTGCGTGGCGTCACCGTCGATGCACTGCTCGCCGACGCAGAAGACAACGGCATTATTTTTCTTCCCCTTCTTGCAAGTCGGCATCGCTTTTCCTTGGCTGGTCCTTCGCCCGTCCACAACGTCGAGGGTGCGGGCGATGAGCAGCACGCAGCAGCCGTCGCAAAAGAAAATTTGCTAGCATCAGCCGACGGCCTCTGAGAGGCTTGGTCGCGCAGGGTCGGCGCGAATAGATCGAAGGGACAAATAGCAACCGCGTCAGGGGCGCAACGGGAGATACGCGAAGCCACGAGAGCTGCTTGACGCAGCGGACACTTTGCATGCGCATCTCCAAAGGCGGGAGAGGACCTGGGGTGGGACCAGCAAGTGCCATACCAACATTTGGTTTTCAGAAACCGACCGCGGAATCAATGACTTGAAAGGGTGGGCGGCTCTCCTTATCGCGCATTGAAGCAATCATGACATCGGGAGGACATCCGACGGACCATTTGCGCGAGCCCCGGCGCCAGTTGACCTCGATCAAGGAAAATATAGCTCTCACGGCAGCCGCTCCGAGACGCTCTTGGCTTCAACCCGTCAATGCGCGCAGCGCAGCGTCAACATTCCGGTTAAAAACACGGCGGGTGGCCGATCAGAGATGACGGAAAAGCAGGTCAGATGACAACCTGGCAGGTGCAGCGGCTCGGAATGCAACGGTTGACGTCAAGAACGATCGAGAGCATTGCCCGTCCGACAAGGCCTTGTCCGTCGACCGGCAACTACCAAGGTCTCGCGCTACCCAGTCAACTACAAGGCTTAACGATTGATTGAGACGATCGCCACATGGCAATCGTGACTGACTATAGGTCCGGTTGCGCGCACTCCGGCTAAAACTCGGAATGCAATGCAAACGTCCCGACAGGAAAAACAATTGCGCCTCGCCCTGGCGGGGCCGTCGCAACCAAGGCGAAGAGCTTCGCCGAGATCGGTGAGATGTTTTCTCTGCTTCTGGCTATCATCTCACTGCTCTATACGACCGTTGGTCAGGCGGGGGTACTGCATTCCTGGCGCTGATGGCTTTTGCTGGTCTGCCATCGACAGAGATGCGCCCAACGGCGCTTGGTCTCAACATTGTGTGTCGCGACATATTCTACGTGGGTTTTCAACCGCAACAAAGTTGTTGACTGGATAATGCTGCGTCCGCTTCTGCTTTCATCGATGCCAACGGCGCTTGCCGGGGGTCTCGTGGTGCTCGGGGAACACATTTACAAGACGCTAACCGGGTTTGTCCTTCTTCTGGCAGGCGCCGTGATGATCGTTCGGCACGGACGCACCGCCGAACGCGGTTGCGAAACTCCGCTCTGGGGAACCTTGAGCATTGGAGCAGTCGTCGGCCTCGTTTCCGGGCTGACAGGCGTAGGCGGCGGAGCGTTTCTTGCTCCGACGCTCATCGCACTGAATTGGGCATCACCTAAGCAGACCGCCGCGCTGTCGCCGCCTTTTATCCTGGCTAACTCCGCTCTCGGCTTCGTCGGAGTTCTTTTCACCGGCCAATTTCCGGCGTCGGCTTTCGGGCTTTATGCAATCGCCGTACTGGCGGGTGCCGCGGCAGGAACAGTTATCGGCCTGAAATGGATGAGCCAGACAACCGTAAGGTTCATCCTCGTGGCGGTTCTGCTCATCGCTGGCATCCAATTGGTTCGCGCTTGAAACTCTCACGTCTTAGTTTTCACAGCGGTCAGGTCGAGATTCAACTGATGCAATTGCGCGGCTCTCTCGAAGAATCGATAGCTGCTAAAGCGATCGCAAAAAACAATCGAAATGAAAGTGCAGAAGCACAGCGCAAATATGTAGGACGTAGTGTCCAGGTGTGAGGAAGCCAGCCGGGCTCGCCTTCGCGGTCGCCAGCGCACGAAACCGGGTTGTGGAGAGCCGCTTGTACTCGGCGACGGGACGCCTCCGAACCAAGGCGCCCCGACGCACTTGCCGGGCTTGGAAGTGCGCCGGGCCCGCCCCAACATCATCAGTACATCCGTGACGATGCTCGCGGCAATGAGACAACCAGCGTGGCGGAATTGAGGCCCATCCATTCTTTTGACGTGGCGTCTAAAATGGTTTCATGCGCGGCTCCAAAGGACTTGAATCTCACGTAGCGTCAAGTTCTATGATCTCGCACTTGTCGGCGCCATCCAACAGCAACTTACTGTCCATGGCATCGCCAGCCGGACGCATCCTGCTCGCGGCATTTCATCCGAGAGGTGCCCCCTGGCGGGGAAGAGGAGCGACAAGCCGCTCGGCCCATCGACTGCACTGAATGGTCCCTGCGAAGTTCCTGCGCGCAGGTTGGTCGAACTAGCGGCTATCGGCCATGTGCATGTGAGAAGTTCATCCTTCGCACGAGCATCCAAACGTGCATGTCTCTCACGCCAACCTCGGTCCCTGATAAGTTGGCAATGATATCGAGAACGTGATCGAGATGTCGCGACCAAGTTTGAGCGAGTTGACATAACGCAAAGACACAGCAGAGCGCATGGTTCAGCTTCAGACCTGTATGAGCACGGGAACGAAGCCTTGCAGACCGCACTCCTGAACAAGTATTGCGATGCTCGCCTGCCTTGGTACACCGTCTATCCAACTGTACCGGATTTCTCCACGACCATCGGCGCCGAGACTTGTGAGACTTGGTTGAGACGGCTGCCGCCGGATGAACCCGTATCGCTCTATCTCCATGTCCCTTTCTGCCAATCGATCTGCTGGTACTGCGGCTTTCCCACGAGCCTTATTCGCAGCGAGCGGCCGATTCGCAATTATTTGGCGGCGCTACGGGAGGAGATTCGTTTGGTTGCAGACCGATTGCCGCGCGCCCTGCCCGTCCGCGACGTGCATTTCGGCGGCGGAACACCGACCAGCATTGCGCCGGTCGATTTTCTAGCTCTGATGGAACTCCTACGTCGCTATTTTGCCTTCAGTAAGTCGGCTGCCATCGCCATCGAAATCGACCCGCGCGCGTTCACGACAGAGATGGCGGAAGCCTTGGGGGCGGCCGGCGTGAACCGCGCGAGCATCGGCGTGCAAAGCTTTGACCCCGTGGTCCAAAAGGCGGTCAATCGGCTCCAAAGCGAGGCCCAGGCGGCTTCTGCAGTCGAAAGCCTTCGCCAGCATGGAATAAGCCGCATCAACTTCGACCTGCTCTTCGGACTGCCGCATCAGACGGTGCAGTCCTGCGTGGACTCGGCGAGGACGGCTGTGGCCATGCGGCCCGACCGGCTCGCGGTTTTCGGCTACGCCCACGTTCCCTCCTATATGAAACGTCAGCGCCAGATCAATGAGGCGGCGCTGCCTGACAATATTGCTCGAGCCGAGCAAGCCGCGGCCGTGGCAGATACGCTGGTCTCCGCCGGCTACCACCAAATCGGGCTCGACCATTTCGCCTTGCCGGACGACGAGCTAGTGCTGGCCCAGAAAGCTGGTCGGCTGCGCCGCAACTCGTTGGGCTATTCGGCCGATACCTGTAAAACTGTGATCGGCTTTGGTCCGTCAGCCATCGGGCGTCTCCGTGACGGCTACGTCCAGAACGAGGTCGTGACTGCTTCCTATAACCAGCACATCAGAGCAGGTCGTCTGCCTATGTCGAAAGGATACTGTCTCACTGAGGAAGATCGGCTGCGGGCTGCAATCATCGAGCGCTTGATGTGCGATTTGCAGGCCGACGTGCCGGCACTGTGTGCCGCCCACGGATTTGATCCGATCGCTTTTCTTGATTCAGCTGATCGCTTGGAAATGCTCACTGAGGACGGGATAGTGGAGATCCAGGACGGTTTCATCCGCGTCAAGCAGGAGCACCGTTTTGTCATCCGCGCTGTGGCTGCCGCATTCGATGCTCATCTCGACCGCACACCCTATTAGCAAAGCCATGCATGTGAGCAGATCCAAAGCGTGGCGCTCCTCGCGAACGAGTGATCGGAAGAAGCGCTGCAGGCAGACGCTTAAAGGGAAGATTTAAATTCGGTTCAAATACCGAGAGATGCGGATCGAAATAAAGGGAATCTGCTGACTAATCGAACTCTCGACAGGTACTTGGCGCCGCCACGGCAGCTGGTGGAACTTTAAGATCCGCGTCTAAGGCATCTTTGCCCTGGGCTCGGAGATATTGAGAAAACTTAGTCGCACGCCGACTAATGCGGCACCGTTTCTTTGTTGCCAGGTTGAGGTGTAGTCGTGCCCGCGGGAAGATCAGCCGCTCGCGCCTCCAAGGTCCGCAGGCGCGAACAATGCGATTAGTTTACGATACCAATCGTCGGATAAAATACTGACAAATTCGACATTTTGTATCACAATGCTAGCATGCTATCCTTCCCTAAGACCCAGCAGGATCGCGCCATAACCCTACTGAAGAAGCAGGGGATGCTTCGCCTTTCTGAATTTAAGAAGGCGGGCATTACGGCGGCAACCGTATCCCGAATGAAGGAGAAGGGACTCGTCCTTCAGCTCAGCAGGGGACTGTACCAGCTTCCAGACGCCTCGTTCGACACCCATCATGTCCTGGCTGAGGCCGCCAAGCTCGTCCCAAGAGGCGTTATCTGCCTCACCTCTGCGCTGGCGTTTCACGGACTGACTGATACGATTCCATCGCTCGTTTGGATGGCCATCGGCTCAAAGGATCGGCTGCCGCGAACCGATATCCCGCCCATCCAATTTGTGCGTTTCGGAGAGAAGGTTCTGACCTCTGGCATTACAGAGCACAAGATCGAAGGCGTACGGGTACGCGTCTACAATCCTGCCAAAACAGTAGTCGACCTATTTCGTTATCGCCGGAGCGCCGGAAAGCGGTATCGAAAGAGTCCCGGCCTCAATCTCGCGCTCGAGGGCCTCAGAGAAGCCCTGCGACAGCGCCAAGCGACCCCTGCCGAGATCGCCCGGTACGCAAATGAAGCTGGTACCTGGAAGGTCGTTCAGCCGTATCTCGAGGCTATGACGACCAATGCCTAAGAAGCCAACACTCAAGAACATGGGCGCGTCGGTTCGGACGCGGTTGCTCAACCTCTCAAAGGAGCGTCGTCAGCCATTCGATCTGCTGCTCAACAATTACGTTCTCGAGCGACTCCTTTATCGCCTGAGTCAAACCAAGCACCGCGACCGTTTCATTCTGAAAGGAGCGATGCTGCTTACGAAGTGGTTCGAAGATCCGCTACGCCCGACAAGAGACCTGGACTTTCTGGCCACTGGCAAAGACGATCAAGAGGATATGGTCCGCATCTTCCAGGAGATCTGCATGGTCTCCCTTAATGATGGCGTTGTCTTTGAATCGAACAGCGTAAAGGTCCACCGTATCCGTGAAGAAACCGAATGCGGCGGGCTGCGCATTACAGCCAACGTCGATCGAAACCGCCAAAATTCGGATCGTGATTGATATCGCCTTTGGCGACTCCGTTGAGCCGGGTCTTCAGGAAATGGATCTGCCCGTTCCCTTGGACTTCCCGGCGCCACATCTCCGGGCCTACGCCCGCGAAACGGTTATCGCCGAGAAATTTCAGGCGTTGGTTATGTTGGGTCGGGCCAATAGCCGCATGAAAGACTTGTATGACGTCTTGGTTTTATCGCGCAACTTCGAATTCAAGGACGGCAAACTCCCACGAGCCATCGCCGCGACTTTCGCTCGACGGAAGACTGACATTCCCTCAAGTGCTCCGGATGCGCTGACAACTGCGTTTGCGGAAGACCCAACGAAAATTCAGCAGTGGAATTCATTCGTTGAAGACGTTGCTTTTCGACCCGGCACGCTCGCTGACGTGGTCAAGGACCTATCCGCATTCCTGATGCCTCACGCGTCGGCGGCACGCTCGCTCGGTAAGACAGGATCAGCGTGACTGGGCAGCCCACCGCCGCCAAACGTGGCTGGCTCCGCGCAGCAACTCGAGGCGTCAAGGCTCGCCCGTCTTCTGTCCAGCGATCACTGGCGCACCTCCGACGGAAACAGGCCCCTGTGGTTTGGACCTCTCGACGCGCTTCTTGGCCGGACTCGAAGCAGCTTGTGCCGGCGACGAAGAAATAACGGAGGGATCGGAAGCGACAGGTGCTGGAATCTGCAAGGAATCAATCCGCGAATTCAGCACCGTGATGCGATCTAAGATCCCTTTAAGATCCTTCCGCTGAGCATCGATGAGGCGGCTGAGTTCCGCAATATCCTCGCTCGCCTTCTGCTGCGCCCAACGTATCTCGGTCAGGGATGTCCTGTCCTCCGGTGATAGGCCCGCCGCCGAATCGGCGAACCCGGCTGGCGGCGTCTCGACAACCCTTGCGAGGCTCCCTCCAAAATGGGCTGCTGCTGAACACAAGCCGACGAGGACAACCAGAAACATCAAACCCCAGCGAATGCGTTTTGACGTGCCGTATAATAGCGGCCGCAAATCCGAAGCGGCCGCCTAATCAATCATCTCCATTGTCCCCTACCCGACTATCCCCGTTTCGACGGGCTTGTTTCCTTGACGCGAGAGATGGCTGAAGTCACGACTCCCAGCAAAGCGCGGCCGCCGACAACGTCATTCTTCGCAAACTCGCTGCTCCGATGAAGCGGCTCATCTTGTCCCAGGCAAAGCGAACAGATGACGCGGGTTCCTGCATCATAGGGCCAGCGGTAAGAAATAGTTCTCGTCTTCACGGTTATGGTGCAGCATTTTCGCATCATTCAAGAGAACCTTGCAGGTTTTCTTACCCTGCCGGCCGTTGATGTGAACCGACCGCTATTTCCCTTCAAGGTCTGCCTCTCGCCTTTCCGTGCTGCCGAGACCGGCAACTTCACGGCCGACCGCTGCTCAAGGCGCACCAACCGGCGCCCAAGCTACCTCGCCATTGGAGCGGGAAGCGTTGGACATGGCCAACTACCAATTCTGGCAGGTTGATGGAGACGACGGACACATGGCAAGCGTGGCCCACCAACGCCGTGCGTCACAGGTCTAGGAACTCGGAATGCATCCCAAATTTTCCGCGCCGACGGAGCGGGCGGACTCACCAACAGTTTGCCCACAGCCACCAAAGTAGCTCGAAACCGGATCCCTCCGATCTCCAGGGCTCAATCATGGACGTTGAGACAAGATTTTCGCGGGCACAGATTAGAGGTGACCTCGCCGGGATTACGAACCTCCTGCCCGTACGGCGTCGTGCCGCGCCTCAGAGGCCAGCGCTTGGACGCCGCTCTGGCCATTGAGGCCGGTTTTCAATCTGTTCATGGCTCGCAAGAGAGGACACGAAGTACACTGTGGGTGATTGCTTTATTGCGGCGACGACGCCTCAAACATCTTTGGCTACGGCCGCACTTGCCTGCAGCTTGCGATCAAGCGAGACGCGGCGGCGCCTTACCGCCGCACTTTCGCTCGCGGCTTGTCTGGTTGGCATGCCTGTCTTGGCACAAACTGCCGACGAGCCTGATGCCAAAAGCAACCCTGCGGCACAAGTTACCAGGAGGAGAACGCCGACAGCCCACGACATGGCCACAAAGCTCCCGGTCGGCGCGGTCAATGAGCCAGTTCAACTTCGTGCCTCGGCGCTGGCATCAGCTCCCAACCTGCCTCTCATCAAGCGCGGCAGCTCCGATCGAGGCGCCCAGACACGAACGCAAAAAAGGATCGATCCCTTCGCACGCTTCGATACTTTCCGAGAAAAAGGGATCTGGCTCAACATACCCGAAGTCGGATCGTAGCCATGTCGTTCTGTGAGCCAAGGAGTTGAGTGTTATAGTTGTCTTCCTAAGACCGCTTGGCCTCCGACTTCTGGACGCATAACATCTTTGCAAATAACCAGCTGCCGAATGCGGCGAGAACCAGCATCGCGAACCAGCTCTACATGGGGCAGAATCCGACGTTTGCTACGGCGAACTTCCTGATCGTCACCTATGATCTCAGCCGGCTTGGCATTCCCGATGGCCAGATTGTCGTGGGTGCCGAGCAGCAATACTGGACTTGGAAGCGCCCGGGGCCGGATCGAGTGGGATTGAATACACTCGCATATTATCAAACCTTCCTCGACAGGAAGTTCGAACTCAAACTTGGCTATCTCCGAAATGCGAATGAGTTCACCGGCACGTTGTTCGCAGGCGTTTCAGGATCAAATATGTTTGCCTTGTTCCAAGCAGGAATGAGCACCAACGCCGCACCGACTCCCGCCGTCAACCTGAAGTACAATCTTGATGATCACCTGTACAACAAAGTCTCCATGCAGCGCTCCATCAGTCCAGACGGTCCTTATGCCGAGATAACAGAGAATCCGACCGGCCTGAACTGGAGCACGGCCAATACAGGTATTCTTTTCGTTGATGAACTTGGCTACAAGAGCAAGGCCGCTCCCGGCGTACCTGACACGTGGCTGCGGGCGGGCGTTGGTTTCAACAGCGGCCATTACAAGAATTTGGCAGATCCGGATCAACAAAGGCAGAGCGGGAATAGCTTTCATTACATCGCCGCTGACCGGCAGCTCTGGCAGAGTGACGTTGAGGGGACGCCATCTCGCGGCATCTATGGCGGATTTTCGATCATGGGAGCTCCGCCTGATCTCAACAGGATCAGCCGGTATTACGAGCTTCGTCTTTATGCGAAGGGGCCTTTTGATAGCCGACCTACTGATCTGATTAGTCTCGTCGCGAGCAACACCGCCTGGAGCAAGGTTGCAGTGGATGCGGCCTTGGCGAAAGGACAGCTTGCGCATCGCGATACAACTGCAATTACAGGAACATACATCGCGCATCTCGCTCCAGGGATATATGCAACCCTTGGACTGTCATACATCCATAATCCGACAAGCATCACACATACGGCCCAAACAGAGCACGCGTTAGATCTGTTGGTGTCGACGCTGATATTCTTCTAGTTCGTCGAGGAAGCCACTAATTCGGCGCCCAACCTGATTCGTCAAAATGCTGTTTCTGTCACCGCACCGGCTGGAGGTCGCGAGGAGCGACCCGAAGGTCGGCTCTCCAACGACTAAAGAGCCTCGTGACCAGACGTCGGCTAGCTTTGCTTGCGCGCGGCCTGACCCGCGAGGGCGCGGGATGAAGTTCCTAGAATGAACTGAGACAGACAGGGAATGTCGCGCACTGTCCGGCGCACCATTAGCGAGACCAGAACAATCGCTCCGCCAAGAAGTCCCGCCTCAGCCAACTTGGTTGTGAGATCCGACGGTTCTGCGTACTGCATCGAATCCATGAGACGAAATACCGTCCCCTGAATCAAGTACAGCACTAGTGTGCTCTGTCCTATTTCCACGGCGATAAAGCGGACCACCGGGTTTGAGCGGCCAAATCTCCAGCATTGGAGGAAGAACTCAATCATGAGCGCCGAAGCCGCTGCAGAGCCGAAGAACATCAGAAGCACATTCTTCGCCGACTGCATATCTTGGACCAGGGCGAGATTGTTGTAGACGTAAGTGTCTTTGCGCCAGGCTAGAAAACATACCAGCGCCACTATGGACAGAGTCACGATCCAGAGCGGCCTGTAAGATCGCGTTATGCTCGCCCACCAGTCTCTCGATTGCGCAACTGAGAAGCCAAGACAGAAGAACGGGTAAGTGTACTTTATGAGAGGAAATATGGAGAATGTCAGAGGCGCAAGCACGACCAGTACGACTGATACGAATAGGATCCAGGGCGAGCAGCGATCAAAGATCGAAAGAATTTTTACGAGAAGAAAACAAACGAACGCTGCCCAGATAAACCAGTATGCGCCGGCGACATCATTTAGAAACAACAGAATCTCGCCTGTTGCGTCAGGTGCGCCGGGAAGCACGGAAACCTTTGCTATCTCCAGGAGAGCGTACCAAAACAGCATGGGCAGCAAGAGCTGCGTCGCCCGATCGCCGACGGATTGCGTCAACGACTTTCGCAACAGCGCGCGGCAAGAGAGGTATCCACTTATCGCCATAAAGAGAGGCATGTGGAACATGTAGATCCATTTGAAGCATAGCGAATCCCAGAAGCCTTCACCTCGGTAAAGGATGTATTGGATCAGGTGACCGACGATCACCAACACGATCAGCACTCCCTTGGCGAAATCCAAGGCAAGATCGCGATCGTTTTCCTCTGGCGTACCAGGCACAGCCGATCGGGTTACATTTAGCGATGCATCAATCATTGGCTGCTGCGGCTTTGCTCCAGGGAGTTCGATCCAAGCGATGGTCGTGGAGGCAATTGCCACCTAGAGGCTGCGCTCGGATAGCTGGCTGAATGCCAATGTTCAATTATATGCAGGTGGGTGATCGGTATAAAAAAGAGGGAGCGAGCTATACAAGAGTTTGCCGATTTAAGTCCACCTCACTACTATCGGCTCTCCGGAGCGAGCGGTCACCTTACTCGGGTGTCGAGCGAAAGAGGTGATTGCAACGCACTGCAAGGCCCCTCAATTGCGGCAAACGCCTGGCCCGGGCATGAAGGATGTCAACGTCTCTCAGCGAAGTTCGGCTTTGCCATCACGGAATTGTTGGCGAACTCCCCCACATTCTTTTTGCGCTTGCGATCGTCTGCACTCCGAGCTGTGGGCGCTCGAGCACGAATAAGTTCGAACTGGTGCGCTTATTAGCGACGGATTGATTGGCGGGCGATTTGTGAAAGCCTGAGACCTGAGAGATGGAGCACAAAATCCTCCGAGCTTGATATTGAAAAGGGGCGGCTGGACTGCTCTGGCCAGCCCCTTCCCCACTTCGAATGATACAATCTCCTCCAGGGCCGTGCTGTTGAACGCGCGCGCGGAGCCGCCTAGGCCCGAGATTGCAGCCGACCTACGTCCCTCAGCCAAGCCCAGGATGAATGCGAACGCGCCGGCGCCCCTCGCTTTCGACCAACTCGCCCCTGTAAGGCACGCCGCGGATGTCGAAATAGGTCGGGCGTCCGGCCTCCGGCATGATGCGCTGGCCCTCGAGGACGCGCACAAGGTAGGGCGGAAGGAACCGTTCGCGATGCTCCCATCCGCCGCGGATCAGATACCCAAGATCCACCGCACCTTCACGAGGCTGACTGGCTCCGACCATCTGCGGGGGCTGATGGAGCGGTTCCGATGGCCCGAGTTGATTTAGCTGGCTTGCGCGCGGGTGATGGATCAGGCGGACATCCCCGCGCCCTCCTGGTCCGAACGTGGCCGAGTAGCGCTCATCGTTGATCATAAACTGACTTGGCCCGAACTGGTTTGGCAGCAGATTGATGTTGCCCAGGACGTCAACCAAGACGTCTTCAGCCGCCTGGGAGCCGTGGCGCCAGTCCGGCCCAACGATGGCCCCAATGTCCCGCAGTCCCTGCACGGCCCCTGAGGGTCCAGCGAACGAGGGCGTTCCGCCAAATTCAGGCGCCGGCACTGAACGTGCATCGTCACGCAAGTCATGCGGTGTAGGCGGATCCAGATCAATCAGGGGATCGAGACCGCTGTAGATGTTTGACGACCGAGGCCTGACGGACGACGGTGACCCACCTTCCTGCATATGTTGCCCGAGCCAATCCCAAGCGCCTTGGCTCAAGCTGGCTGGAGTTGCAGGAAGCCCGAGCGGTAGATCCGGCTGTGGAGCCCAGCGAGGCGCCGATGAGGCTGGTCCGTGGGCCTGCTCGCTCGTCCAATCCCACGCAGCACCGCCGGGGGAGGCTGGCATTAAGGGACGCTGCTGCGAGGGACCGGCCTGCGAAATGTGGTACGGCGCCGGCAGTGATGAGCTCGGTCCGTGGATCTGCTCGCCGAGCCAATCCCAAGCTCCTGCGCTCGGCGTGGCAGGCGTCGCCGGCAGTTCCTGCGGCAAGTGCGCGTGTGCAGCGCCTTCGCCAGCAAGCTGCCCACCGTCCTCAGGATCCAATCCGAGCGCCCTGTTCGCCTCAAGGATTTGCTGGTAGCGCCCAAGCCTGAGCAAATCGGGGTTGATTTTGCTGTCCTGGGTTTCTTGCTTGTACGCCTCGACATCCTGTGCGAGCTCTGGGGTGAAGAGCCGGTCAGCCATCGCGGGCCTGTGGTGCGATCGCAGCCAGTCACTCAACCTCGAAAGGCGACGCGCCTGACGATCGGCTGTCTCCGGCTCGACCCTGCCTGTCGCCCTTTCCGCTGCCGCCCACATGCGGATGAGTGTTGCGTCCGCAGGATAAGGTTCCAGACGGCGGATGTCGGCGAACAAGGTGTTTCCGGCACCGACCTCCCGGAGCTTTTTCAAGGCCGCCTTGATGCGCCTGCCGCGGTCATTTGCATACGTCTCCACATCTGCATCAAGCTCAGCTTCCAGCTGATAGTTTTCCACCTCCGGATTTTCCAGTTGCGCGTTTTCCAATTCGCGGCGAATTCGATCGGCAATCGATGGCCTGCCGTTCGCACTCAGGCGCGCGCTCAAATGGCGCAGATCGGCTGCCGCATTCTTGATGGTGCCACCGCTCAGGTTGCCGGCCGCTCTGTTTCTGAAATCCGTTATGAGCGTCTCGTCCGCCGCAGGGACTGGCCCTCCGCGAGCCCGGCCCGGCTGCCTGGCATGATCCACTCGAAATTTCGTTGAGAAGACCTCAGGCTGCGTCTCCTCACGCGACGACTTTTCGCTGCTGCTCCCCCCGAAGGCTTTGCCCACTCCCGACTTGAAGCGCGACCATAGTCCACGGCTTTTGCCACTCTTGGCCTGAGCCGCGGGCTCCGAGTCCGGCATAGAGTAGCGCGCACTGGTGAACAGATCATCCTGCAGACTGAACTGCGGCAGTTGCGCCGAGGCTCCGAGTTGAATACGGGGAATGTCGACGCTGCGGCGAGTCCCGCCGAGCGCGCTGTCCCTAAGAGCGGCATGCGGCGGCATCCGCATCGAGCCGCCGAAATCGTCCCGCCGGACCGCCCGACCGCCTCCTCCAGGCGCCCGATCTTGTGAAGCTGAGGGTACATAGCTCGCGTCAGACGAATCGAGCTGCAAATCCGCCATCTGCCGCTCAAAGTTACCTTGCTGACTTGCGTTGCCCCTTCGTTGCCCTGCCCTCTCCTGTTGGGCGGCGTACTGCTCCATCCAGGCTCCTGAATCGAAGAATGGGTCGACTGGATCCATCCTGCTTTCCTTCCAATGGTAGAGGTCCTGCACAAGCCGGCCGAAGTTCGAACTCCGGTCAGGCGGCAGGAGTTTCGGCGACAATCAGATCCGCGATTGTGCGGCCGCAAGCTTTCGAAAAGCTGACGGGATCAAGGTCTCGCCCCAAGCAGTCGCGCTCGCGTACGCGTAAGCTCTTCTGAAAGATGCAACATAAAACCTGCCTGCTGTGGCATCGCAGCCTGCCTGCTGTTCAGCCGCCGCGGATAGTCCGCTCGAATCCAACAAAAGCTTACGTCGCCGTCGTCCATGCTGGGACGGCGTCATGGCGTCAAAACGCCTTCTTCGAGAACGTGTCTTTATGTCCTATCTTGGTGGTACGCCGGACAGCCAATCTGTGGCATCTCCGAAGAACGCGCCGAGCGACCATTTCGCGGCTTCGCTATCCGTCAGTTGATGAGAGTGAGGCTCCCGGCCTGCGGGATTGGCCCCGATGCCGGAAGATTTGTATTCGGCATAGTTGGTGGTCCTCAGTTTATTGGTTTGGCCTGGAGTCCATTCGCGCCAGCCTTCCGCCATGACCGGTGCATCCATCTTCGTCGACAGGAAAATCACTGTAGCGTAGGGGCGCCAAGGCCGGCCAAGCGCAACATAGCCCGCGGCGGGATCGGCGGTCAGCCTGCAATGGTCGAAAACATAGGCGCTGTCCTCGTCCAGCGCGCCTTTGCTCTGTGCGGTATACACGACCGCTTGATTGGCCAAGCCGTGTAACTCACACTGCCGGAAATAGGCCTTGGCATCGCCAAATATGAAATCGACATGCCCCTCGATGTAGCAGCTCCCGAAGTATTGCCGCGACATTCGGCCGTTCGGCCCCTTGCTGGCGAACAGGGTGTCCTGGGCGCCGAGCAGGCGGACGCGGGTGATAACGTCCCTGTCTCCGGTAACCGACAGCGCCACCGCCTGCGAAGATGAATTGGCCGGATTGAGCGCGTAGTCGTTTTGGATCGTTAGATTATCGAGCCGGAAATCATCACCGGAGGCGTCCAGCGTCGCAGAATGAGCGGTTCCTCCGACATTGATCGCCCCGTCGCCATATACAATGACCGTATCATCCGGCCTCTTGCCGGAGCCCCTAATATGAACACCAGATTTAGAGACCTTGACCTTCTCGCGGTAAATGCCGGGCGCGATTTGGATATCCCCGCCTTGGGCCGGTAATGCGTCGATGGCTGCTTGAACGGAGTGATAGGCCGCCCTCTCGGCACGCGAGACAAAAAGTGGCTGAGCATGGGCCGTCGAGATGCAGACATATCCGGCCAGAACCGCAGCGAACAGCACAGAAACTCGCATGTGATCTCACTCTTATTGGCGCGCTGCACGCTCCATGCAGTCGGTACAAAGTGCCGCGGCGATACGGCAGCTGAGTCTGGTCAATACGTTTCCTCACCGATCCGGAACTCGCGCGCGACTAACGGAAATGTCCGACCGCGCTAAACCCCGTCGGTCGTCCGCCATGAGGCGTCAGCGTCGTAGCCTTTTATTCCAGGAACTCAAAGCCGCATCAAAGGGGGATCTGACCGGCCTAAAGGTTCGGCATGCACTTACTCAATACGGTCGCGGAATGCTCTGGCACATCCCTCCCATCCGCGCGACAGCTGTCCTGTGGCTCGCCCGGGCAGAGGCGGCGACACGTCAGAATGATCGGCCGTCACATTGGCATGCTCGAGCTGCCAGGTCGCGGTGTCGGCAAACCGAACATCCTCGAGCGCCACATCAAGGGCGTGCCTATCGTCGACTCCACGCATCAGCAGCTCACCATTTTCGCCATGCACATGGCGCAGAACAATCTGGCGATAGACCGGAATTCTCATGCCTTGGGCACGTGGATCGTATTTCGTGTCGAACGCGACCGGCCATCGGTTACCCCGCAGACATACGTTCTCATAAGTCACTCGCTCGACCAGGCCGCCGCGACTGACATCGCTCTTGATGCGCAGTCCAGATGTCGTTCCGTCCAGGGTCAGGTTGCGCACCAGGATGTCGCTGGCACCGGAATTCACTTCGCTGCCGATCGACATCCCGTGCCCCCAGCCGAAATAATTGTCAGTCACGGAGATGTGGCGGGTGGGGCCATTGTCGCCGGCCTTGATGGCCACGTTATCGTCACCGGTGCGGATGAAGCTGCGGGTGATGGTCACATCCTGGCTGGCGCCGGGGTCGATGCCGTCGGTATTGCGGGCATCGGCCGGTGCATCGATCGTGAGGCCCCAGAACGTGGCACCTTCGACCCGGTTCATCGCGACATGAAAATTGGGCGCATTGCGCAAGGTGACGCCAGACACCGTGATGTCCTGCGCATGATCGATCTGGATCAAACGCGGGGCGTTTTGGTTGCCACCTTCGGCTTGCGCGCGGCGGGCCAGTTGCCACCAGGATTCAGCATTGCCGACCATGGGTGCACCGCCCTGGCCATCGATGATGCCGTCGCCATAGATGCCGCCGCCGCGTGTCTTGGAGAAACTAATGAAGGGCCGGCAACCGTCGCCCTTAGCCCCGATGCGACCACACTGTCCGCGGCCCTTGTCGTAAGCAGCCGGTTCGGGGATCGCGAAAAGCGTTGCACCGCGTCCGATCCATAAGGTCACGCCCGATTTCATCTCGAGCGAGCCCGACCGGAACTCGCCACGCCCCAGATAAACCGCAGCCCCGGCGGGGCAATTGTCGATGGCATCTTGCAGCCTGACCGTGTCGTTCTTGCCGGACGGCACCGGGCGGTCACAGACCGTGCGAGGTGCAACAGGCTCAGTGACAGTGCGGCGATCTTGCGCTTCTGCTACGGAGCAGAGAACCATGAAGGCGACGGTGGACAATAGGACCCATTCACGAAAAAGCTTTGTCATCGACCTCGTCTCTTTGCCTCTTCGCGTGATTGTCTGACCTGGGTTGAGCGCCGGCCGATCGGCCAGCCGCTTGCTCTCACTGGCCCGCGCAAGATGACATTTATAAGACCGCAAAGGAGAGCATGGGCCTCACTATGTCAGCAAGACTGCACGCTCTTGACGCACCGAGGCAGAGTCGAAGCACCATGTCAGGTGTCGCTTCGTGAGCGAGGCCAATAATAAACCAAGGGAGGCGGCGCAGTGAGCTCCAGAGAACTCAGGTCCCTGAACGGAACGCGAAGCAAATCAGGCCGCTCAATGGCTATGCTCATGAACGAATATCCGCCCTGGCACTGCATTTGTCCGAGATCGAACAGCGTTGTCGGCAACACCTCGAAAGGAGATAATTTCAGGCAATCACCGTCGCTAGGACCCGGAACACAAGGCCGTCTATTGCGCGCAGTGTGATCGACATCAATGAACTGGATGCCGGGTCAAATAACTATCAATGATTCAGAGCGAGCAGCTCAGAGAGAAGTTGCCTTCAGGTGCGACAAACCGAGCCAATGCCAACCGCTGAGCGGAGCTGAAACGACACGTTGCCGTGTGGCGACCGCCCCTGAGGTGTGTACGCTTTGTACAGATGATCTTTTGCATCGCTAGCCGCACTAGCCGAATTTTGGATAGCGCTTTGGCTGCGGTGTGATATTGCGACTACGATGATAGAACCAATGCAAGTTCGTGATTCTGTGCGGAATAATGCTACGAGCCTAAACCTTCCAATCGAGTCAATTCGTACTGTTGTAGCCATTTCCGAGACGGGCAGCTTGACCAAAGCCGCAAGCAAACTCGGGCTTAGTCAGCCTGCGGTGACCGCTCAAGTAAAACGATTGCAGGGACTGATTGGCGGGCAACTGTTTGTTAAAACGCCCAACGGCACGACCGTCACCAGCCTTGGTGAACTCGTCCTCCGACAGGCCCGCATAATACTCGAGGCCAACGATCAGATGCTCAGGCTCGCCGGTCATGGCAACGCGACCGTACATCGCGTCGGTCTCAGCAATTTCCTTGCTCAAAGACTTTTGGAGCGCGCCGGCAGCGATGACTTTTCGGATCTCTTTATTTGCGCGGATCATTCCAGCACGATCCGCAAGGGCTTGATCGATGGCTACATAGACGTAGGCTGCATTTTCGCTACGGACGTGGATTCCGATCTTTCAAAAACTGTCCTTGAACAACGGGCATTCCCGGCCACCTGGGTTCGCTCGCGCGAATTCGTTCTCCGTCCGGGCACTCCTATTCCGATCGTAACGCTTCCTGACCACGATTGGATGATCGGTCTGCTGGACAGGATGGGATCAGCTTACAGGATTGTTCTTCACACCACCGACCATTTGGTGAGACTGTCAGCCGTGCGCGTTGGCCTGGGCTTGACTGCATTGCCTACGTTCTGCGTGCCGGACGATTTAGTTCAATCGCCAGAATACTACTTACCAGCATTGCCTGATCTCAGGGCTGTCATTTGTGCAAGGCCGGGGCTACGAAAGGAAGTTGCGGCCAAGCTTGTGCAGAGGGTGAAGCGAATATTCGACGACCAACAGTATCAACCCAGTATACTCGTTCGGTAACAACTTCGTCGATCGCTAGAGATCCCGGCCACGGATCGGCCTCAGGTCGGAATCGACCATCGTTCCCAATACACACGGACAACTTGTCGGATTCCATTGACATAGTTTGCTTGACACGTCGCCGGCCGCAGCATGCTCTCATCGTGCTCTAGCTATCGGTTGGCAACCGGCGCAGCACATCATCAGCCTCCAAATCGGCAGGTTCGTCACGGAGCAAGCGTTGAAATTCCAATGAGGGAAACGGCTCCGGATCGAAAGCGAAATCCCCTCGATCGATAGAGGCGACCACTTGGCTGTCCAGCGGATCCGCCTCCAATTGCGCGGGTTCATCATCCAGCAGTTGCCGAAGCTCCCCTGGAGGGAACTGTTCGTAGATAACCTCCTCTAAGTTCAGCTGGACAGGGGGCAATTGGCGGCTGACCTGATCCGCCCCTGACGTGATCGGTTCGTCCTCCAGCAGTCGTCGAAGCTCGCCAGGAGGAAACTGCTTCGGATCGAAAGTGAACTCCCATGGATCGATGAAGATGGGCGGGCTGGTGATTTGATCGTCGCGACGATCCTGAATCTCCTGATGCAATCCTTGACGTTCCTCTCGGCTTGCGGACAACGGCGAGTGCGTTGATTCATCATTCAGCAGTCGCCTGAGCTTCGCCGGGCGGCCAGTGAAGTCCTCAGGATCGGGATTCAACTCGCCCGGATCGCCAGAAACCGACAGCGGAGACTGTTGATCTCCAATCACCTGGCGAAGCTCCTGTTGCCGCCGCAAAAGCTCTGGATTGTCCGCAGTGACAAGCGGCTCGTCCGCTTCATCATCCAGCCAGTGACGAAGCTCCTCTGGAACGACATCTAATGTCGGCGACGCACCAGCCTCACCCCCAGGCTGTTGAAGCCCGGTTGCCGCTGAAGATCCCTGCCCCG
This sequence comes from Bradyrhizobium sp. 33ap4, assembly GCF_032654765.1. Lineage (NCBI taxonomy): Bacteria > Pseudomonadati > Pseudomonadota > Alphaproteobacteria > Hyphomicrobiales > Nitrobacteraceae > Bradyrhizobium > Bradyrhizobium sp. 33ap4. The sequence continues at coordinate 51,177 of NZ_JAUMTJ010000028.1, forward strand.
AAGCTCCTGAGGCATTCGCCTCACGATATTCACGAAGTGCACTCAGCGAAGCAGTCATTCTTTTCCAATTTTTCGGGAAAGCTTCCTGAACGTAATCGAACAGCGCACTATCACTGGTCCCAGCAAGCGTCATGTCCCGGGTACCAAGGCTGTTCGACAACTTTCGAAGAATCGTATCATGGTGCTGGACAGTGGTCGAAGCCCAATGCTTGCTCTTGATGCCATCCGCTATGATGCCTTCAATGAGCGGCCTGTCAGCCTCGGTCGAAGCAGTAGGTATGCGCCCGGTAACAATCGAACCATCTGGGGCGTCCGGGGCACGTCTGGTAGCAGATGAACCGCCACGATGTTCTTGAAGGGCCCGCAACGCAATACCCACATGCTTGTTCGTCTTGAAGACCGAACCGGAGAGCTGGCTCAAGACAACATCATCACTCCCTTTGAGCGACTGGCCGCGCTCCCCGAGATAATTCGCGGCCTTGTAGAGCATTTGGGTATATTTCTCAGCCGTCTCCGATGAGAGGTTCCGGCGTTTGGCAGTGCCCTTGACCACCGTGTAAATATAGTCGCGATCCTCGATAGACACGTTGGGAGGAGGTTTACGGCCGGGCCGCCGATCGAGCATCGCCGTCACGGCCGATCCCGCCGCTTGCAATTGCCGTTCAAAGGCCTCTTGTTCCGGCCGCAGATCTCCCGAGACGTCTTGTTGTACCGGCGAAGACGCTGCCAGACTGGATAGGTCACGATCGTGCGGGTCCACGCTTGCCTCACGTCCACAGTCACTTAAGCTCGCGTCTAATCGGACAAGCTTTCGAGAACCTGACGAAGCGGAGGTTTGTGCCAAGTGGCATTCGTCGCCCGCTCTATCGTTGGTCGCCGCAATTGTAGCAATGGCCGCGATCAGGAGTGCAGACAACATGGCGACCAAACTGACCAGCCTGATGCCGGAGATCGTTGCGAGTGTTACGTTTTTTCAGGCGTTTCAGCACCGCGGCATCCAGAGCCGATTTTCCCAGCCTGCAACCCGGTCGTCCGCTTGGAAATGGATCCCTTGCCTGGCAGGGGCGCGGTGAGGTCTTCCTCGGCAGCCCCTACACGACGTCGGCATCCGCTTGCACTTCCTCGGACCAGACCGGTCAGGAACTGTCATCGGAGACCGGGTTGGGTGTCCTCTATCGCACAGTGGACAGGCTGCTGGCTTTACGTGACCTTCGTGTCTCGATTTGTCAGATGGCGGGCTTCCGGCCCAAGTGCTGCGCGACATGTTGCGCTTTCCACCGGAGTGCAGGAAAGGCTTCGATGCGTTTTTTCACATCGTCGTTTACAGGAAGCGTATCGACTTCGATGCTTCCGCGGTCGTAGAGCGCATCGAGGAAGGCCAGCTCTCTGTCATTGTGCCTGAAGAGCGGCGCCAGCCTTTCTTGACATTCCGCTAAGATCCGGTCGCACCATTTCTTCGCGCCGCCCTCCGCATCGAACATGCTGTTCTTCACCACGGACAGCAGCTTGTTGTTCAGGTCGTTGAGATCGTATTTGTAGTCCTTCAGCGACACCGTGCGCCAATCCAGATCTCTGGAGGCGGCGCCGATCGCAAGCGCTCCGACCTTAACTTGCGCCCAATCGATCTTATCGCTCTGCAGTAGCCTCCAGGCGTCGTACAGATCGCGCGATGCCCTCCGGGCCACCAGGGCGACGATCTTCCCGGCGGCGATTTCGTGGAGGTCGACCACGCCGACATTCTTCGCTTCGTAGTCGCCAAGCTTTGCGGAATTCATTCTGTCCCAGCCGAAGAACGGCGTCCGGAAGAGATAATTCACGTCCACTTCCAGCGTGCCGGGCCGGTGATAGGCCGAGACGTACCTGAAGCGCCATTTGCCGCCGGCGTGTTCACCGGAAGGATCACGGCCGATTTCGTAACCCTTGCTCTGCAGGAGCGCGGGAAGGCGCGTGTTGATGATCTTGGAATCCCGCAGCATGACTTCTCTGTCCGCGTCGCCGACGTAGTTCAGATCGATGTCGACGGAAAGCCGGTCGAGTGCGAGATAGAACAGGTTGAGCGCGGTGCCCCCTTTGAGTGCGAGTAGCTTCCCGAGCTCGCGGTCGTTCGCGATCTGGTGGAGCACGTCAATCAACCGGATGACGCGCTCGACCGAGGCCGGTTGGAACGAGACCTCGGTGGCAATCTTTTCGAGGCGTTCGACCGAGATCACGGCATTATCTCCGGTGACATCCCTTCGAAGGACGGGTTGAGGAAATCCGAAGGGAGGACGACGTTCCAGCCTTCCATTGCATGGCCTTGGGCGTCGCTTCCCAGCGCGGGCCGTGGTGCCGGCGGGGCCGCACGCTTCAGTTCGTCTAGTACCTGCTCGTCAACGAAAAGATCGTCTTTCCGACTCTCAAGCCAGGCACCGCAGACGCCGACGAGCGTCTGGTTGTCGCGAGCGAGCGCGAACTTCGCGAATTTGCCAACGTCGATCGCCTTGACGCTCTGGAGCGCGTTTGCGAGTTCCTCGACGCCGCCGGTCAGGTCGGGGCGATCAATGCAGTCGACGAGCGTTCGCTCGACGCCGGTCGCGATGACGTCGAGACCGCGGCGATCCATCTTAATCGTGCCAGACATTTCCTCGGAACGACGGCGCAGCGAGGCGGGTTGCGCGACGAACCTAACGGGACCAACCAGCGTTTTTATCTCGCCCGGGCGACCTCCGCTGAGGAGTTGGGTCAGAGAGCTTTCCGAATAGGCGAGGCCGTGCAATTCGAGTGCGGTGTGGTACGCGACGACACCATCGGCGCGTATGCGCGATGCAACCAGAATCCGGTCGGGATGGAAGTTTGCTGGATTCAGGTGCGGCGGGACGAAAGCATACACACCGGGCGCGACGTGGCGTATTCGTCCGGAGGCGGCGTGGTACTTAAGCAAGGAGTCGGACGACGAGAGCGGTTGGCCGGGAGATACGGTTTCGCGGAACTCGGTCCGGGTGAAAACCGGATGTGAGGATAGAAATCTTTCAACCTTCCCTTTCGGTCCCACCATCGGTGCGCTCCTTAGGGTATATTATACCCTAAATCTCACACTATGCAAGGAACTCCGAATTTAAATGCACTATCTAGGGTATATAATACCCTAAATTCTACAACGAATACGAACGCCGAGCCGGACCTCCCAGCGAAGGCGAACCTGGCCGGCGCTGTTCCCGATCCGCACGAGGTCGGGATGGTCAGCTTTGCGCCGGCTCAGGGGCGGTGTCGTCATGCTCCCCCAAACTCGCCAGCCCCTGCCGGAGAGATCGTTGCGAGTGGTACGTTCTTTCAGGCGTTCCAGCACACGGCATCCAGAGGCGATTTTCACAGCCTGCAAGGACAGCGTTCGGTGATTGTGGCGCCGAACAAGCACCGCGTGTCACGCATACAGCAGCGATATGAACCGCAGCAATTTCGAGCCGCTCGGCGAGGCCACCACCGCTGCCCCATGCCCGCGGTTGTGGACGGCTCGGGCTGTTTAGGGCCCGACCCGCCGACAGCCCCTCTCGTCGAGCAAGCCGGAAAAGCCACTTGGCGCGGCCGATCCTTCGAGGTCGCATCGACCAGTGCGATGGCGCCATGAACGTAACATTCGCTGATGCGGCAATACGAGGGGAAATTTGCACGCCGATTGACATCAAGCGCCACGCCCGACTGGCCGGTGCTGCGCTCAAACTGCGGGAGCGCAGCGTGCTTGGACTGGAACGGGGCAGGCTGGCGGCTTGGAAGCCTTGGTCGCATCTGCCCAAAAGATCCGCCTGGGTGGGACGTCATCCTCACTGCAACGGCGGCGACGCAAACGGCGCCGAACGACGAAAACCATCGTTCATCCCACATCCGTAGTGGAAGCCATAGGCCTGCCTTGCGCTGTTGCTAACTGCGAAACCGACAATGTCGACATGACTCCGCCAGGGACTGGACTGAGTGCAAGGATCAAGACCCAGGTGCGTCGGGAAGCCTACAAGATCAACACAAAGATGTTGCGAACTGTTGACTATTAGCTGGCACGAAGAATGCAGACCCTCGACCTGCCTGGGGGCCCTCCCTCCTTCAGGCATGGCTACCATCGCAAGTTGAGGCCGTGGCTGGCCACTGAGGTTAGCGGCGCGTGACATGAGGCAAGACGGCGTCTGCTCGGCCGATACCGACGGGCACGTTGTCACGTCGCCGCTAACTTTCCGCGCTGCGAACAGCGTATTTGTGGTCCGCTTCAGGATTGACGCGTCGCGGGCGAACAGATGGATCCGCATAGCAGGTGAAAAATGGCTAGAAGACGCGCGCAGTGGTTCCGTCTTGGCCTCTTGCTGGCCTGCTGCGCCGGCGTGGCCAGCAGTGTACGCGCCAACGACAGCGCTCTCGTGCATAAGGTCAAATCAACCTGGCGAGCGCAAGACGGCGAGACCGTTGAACAGATTATCTGCAGGGTCTCGCAAGTGGCGCACTTGGCTCCCCGAACGTGGGGCGTTGCTGGGAGAGCCGGCCGAAACCAATATGTTTTCTTTTCGTGGACCAGACACGGCGACAACAGATCGAACGAAACGTATGTCATCACGTGGAAGTTTTCGCCTGATGGGACGCCCGAGATCGCCTCGACATATGCAAAGCCGATGGAGCTGGGCTGGCGCGCCTTCGCGCTCTCACTGATCGCAGCTGAGGTCACGGACGGTGAAAAGGACGTAAATCGTCGCTTTCTGCATGATCCGGTCAATTTCAACTTCGTGACGACCCCACAAGGCAAACTGGGCGATCTGCTCGGCCGCGGCCGCTGCACGATCGTTGGACCCGTCGGCGTGGATTACCAGCCGAAGATGGACGACGCGAATCAGACCACGAAAGGCGATCTGTGGCGCGTACTGCTTTTGGTGAACTGCAATATTCCCGGGCCTGATTACTTCACTCGCAAAGGCGTCATCACCTTCGAAAAGCGCGAGCGACAGGATTGGGAGCCGCAATCCCTTTTTGCCAGGCGGATAGCGACATTTCCCCCGGGCTTCTGGTTTGATCATATAGAGCAGAATGAGCGGGACGCTCTGGAGAGCGCGCGATAGGTCTTAAAAATGAACGCAGAGAACAACTTCGCGGCGCGGCTCCTTGACGCCGGACGCCTCGCGGCAATCGCACGCACATGCGGCCTGGAGGCCGATGTTTCGTACTACGTCGATGAGGCGCTCAAGGAGCTTTGGCGCACCAGGCCGCCCGAAGAAGCAAAAGCGATCGCAGAGCGCTGGGTCCTGTGGGACGCAAAAGGGAGACCGTGGCCGCGCATGCCCCCGCTGGAAAACGTCATTCGGCTTCATCGGGCAGGCTCGACAGAGACATCAGTCGTCAACCGGCCGACGACGCCTTTGCAGGCAATCCGCGACTGGTTCGAAAAACAGGATGAACGGGTTCGATACGAAATCGCCGGCATGGCGGCACTCTTGATCTTTGAAGGCAGCAATCTTCTCGACCTCAGCAGCCAAGAGTGGTGTGACTGTTTCCGGAAGTGGCTAAACGATGCGGGCCTGCCAAACAACGCCGTTATCGGCCGTGCTTTGACGTTCCGCACCTGCTTTGAGTATTTCGGCGAGAGCAGGTTCACTGAAGCAGGGTGGACGCGGTCCGAAGAGGCCGCTGTCAAAATTCTTGAAGATGCGAAGCTCGACCCGAACTCCGAAACCGCGCATCTCGCATCAATTGCCCGGAAAGTGCTGGATACCTCACCCTCGTGGAAAGGCAGTTGGATCGAAGCGGGCAGGTCCTGGAGAAAACTGACCGAAACAAGCCTCACACCCCGGGCTCTCAGAGTTTGGAGCGCCTCGCAGATGGAAAAGAGGAATCTTGGGCCCTGATCGAAAACCGCGGCGGCTCCGCGGCTATCGGGTGCAGATTGTTTTTCTCGCGCATCTGTGTGCCTCGATCCCGTCGTAGCGACGTCGAGAGCCGGGGCTGTGCAATTCTTCTCCCCTCCCGCACCGGCCGCGTCCGTCCGGGCCTGTTTGCACCGTCCTCTTGTCTGGTGACGCAAGCGCGTGGCGCTCGTCCGCTTCGCAACCGCAAAAGGTGCGCCCCGCCTCCTCCGTCGCAAGGGCCGCGACGAGCTCTGCAGCCTCGATAGCGACACGCGGCAGGCTATGGCGGGTTGACCCGGCAGCATCGAACGCGGCGATATTCTCTGCAGTTTCGACATCATCCGCCCCAGTACCCAATTTGGGGGGCATAGTACCCAAAATGGGATCGATATGACGAGAGAGCTAAGCCTGGCGAGTGCGCTTTTTTCCAACGTACAGCAACGCGTGCTGGGGCTCATCTTTGGCAATCCTGAACGCAGCTTCTATACCTCGGAAATCTTTCAAAGCGTTCATTCGGGTAGAGGCATCCTCGCGACGTAGTTCTCGTCGATCGCGATGGTGATCAGCGCCACTGCACCGGCCAATCAATTAAAACTAAGCATTATTTCTTGCTGATCCGGGCTGAACGACCAGTCGTTCGGATGATTGTCCTACTTGGCGAGACCGATTTTCTTCGCAGCCGTAGCCAACAAATTTGCCTTCTCTCCGAATCTGTTCGAAATTTCCCGAACTTCCCGGCTGGGTACACCATAACTTTCGATACCTATCCAAGAAGGCCCACCAGTGACTTCAAAACTCAGAGGCGGAGCGGCGAGCAGGTTCAATCCACCGTTGCCGAAGTGATCCACTTGATACGTGTGCAGGCGGCTGCGGCCGATATCCTTACTGGATAACGACGACAACGGCCTCGAGATTGCGCCTCGCCCGTTACGGATCACGGACTTCGGGCGGTGACCGCAAAAAGCATTACATGTCACGGCGCCGGCGCAGCGGTCGCTCCGTATTGTTTTGCGATTGCCTCGCAGCGTGCCGAAATGCCGTCCAGCATCGCATCAAGCACCGGTTCCTTCAGTCCGCCGCTCCGCGCTTCCTTCACGACGCTGCTCAGCGCGTCCGGTATCTTTCCGGCGAGCGCGACCAACCGCGCGATCATCTCGTCGGGATCCATCTGCATAAGCTTGGCCTGGCGCTCCCAATGCCGCGGCTGGATTTCGGAAAACTTGTAGTAGCCACCGATCTTCATCGCCATCCGCAGCCTGCGCCGCTCATGTTCGTCGTCGTCATAGGGTACGAAGCTCAGGACGTCGTACAGCGGCGCTAGATACATCCTCCGTCCCGGAAGATGGACGACCGAAAAGTTCTTCGCGTGCGCGTCGGTGCCGAGCACGAGGAAGTTGAACGCGACCATCTCGGCGAACTTCGCCTTGTCCGCCTCAGGGTCGGTGGCATAACGCAGCACTTCGTTGGAGATCTGCTCGATCGAGGGACCGCCTTCGCTTTGATACTTAGTGGCGGGATGCACCCCTAGCGCCTGGCACATGTCCTCCTGATGAAAGCGTCGGACGACTCCGTCGGCCCCGATCTCGCGGTCGTATCTGGTGACGACGATCGCGATCTCTTCACCGAACTTTCCGACCTTCACTTCGGCTGACGTGATTCCTACGCGGCTCGCCAGACGCAGGCATGCGTATTCGTTCTCGATCGTGCCCCGGAGATGAGGCATGGGCGGCTTGAGGATGTGCGTGGTCGCGCGGCGGCCGCTTGGTACGCCCCATCTCTTTCCGTCGAACAGCAAGGCCATCTTTGGCTGCGCGCCGGCGAGACTGAAATGCCCCCGGTCGCTGTCGCGACGCCCCGTCCACGTCCTCTCCTCGCGCAGGCGCTTGAGGCGACTTCCGACCTCCGCGTCGTCGATCCACTGGACCTCACCGGGCGAGCCGGCACTGGCGGCCATCCATTCGTCGGTAACGATCTGGATCGCGCCCGCGCAGTCCTCTCCGACCTTCGACAGCAGAGCGAACGCACTGTTCGGCGATACGCCGTAGATCTGCCCCCACCTCTGCAGAGTCTGGTCATTGTCCGGAAGCAGATTCCAGAGATAGTTGGCCACCTTGGCGCCTGACTGCTTCCTCGCGGCGAGAGGCAGAGACATAGAGAGCGGAATCTGGATCCTGTCCGCCGCGAGCCAGCGGTCGGCATATTGGAGGCCGAGTATGCCACTATCCATCTGCTCGAGGCGACCGATCAGGACGCCGCCCATCAAGACATTCAGGAATTTGCTCATCGGCCCGGACCTTTAATGAAGCTTGGCTCGTCGAGCGCAAGGTCACCACTGTCCAAGGCCTCATCCCGAACGGACTTTGGAAAGTTGTCGATGCTCAGATTCACCCCCAGAATGGCCATCGCCTTGAGCACCGTCCCGAGGCTTGGATTCTCGAGGCGGCCTGTCTCGAACTGGGAGATCCATTCCTGGTTGGTTCCGAGCTTGGCGGCGAGCTGCTTCTGGGTCAGGTTCCGCTCCTGGCGGGCCTGTCTCATGGCCAGTCCGAAATCATTGATGGTTTTCAAAATCATGGGATGGCCCCATTATGCGTTTTAGCTAATATATGCGAGATATGAGCTATACGCAATATCGCGCGAGTATTAGCTTTATCTCATAATCCCAAAATATGCCTTAAAACTAATATCGAAAGCGTTTCTTACCGGCATATTGAAAAGCTGGAGACCGGCCTGGAGGGAGATATTGGGTTGTGACCTCAGCCATATTCCCCAGCCGCCGACAAACGCTGCGCACCGACGACCTTGCCGGCGAATACATCCTCGATCCTAAGCGCGATGACCGGCCGCGGACACATTGCGGAATACGCGATCGCAGCCGCGACCGGCCAAGTGTCGCACCGATATGCCGATGTCGCAGAAGGCAAGATATTCCGTGAGGCCAGGCGCGTTCAGGCCGGCGCACGCTGGCCTCTCCCTGCAGTGTCGATGCGATAGCGGCCGGTCGAGGTCTGGTAGTACTGCGCGCTGATGGCCGCCATGGCCTCGATCAACGGTCCCCACGGCGGGGGAAAGCGTTCTTCCGCCATCACCCGGTGCAGCATGCGCGCATGGCCGGCCAGCTCGTCGTTGAGGAACTCCATCACAGGCATAACCGGATAGCGCTGCAGCAGCAGGATCGCCGCATTATCGGTCTCGCCGCACGACCTGTCCTTGTCGCGTCCATGCAGATCGTTCTGCAGGCGCCCTATCGCGGAGATGAGCCGCAGGACTTCGCGAAACGCCGGACGCGCGCGCAAGGTCGCCATGTCCAGCCCCCACAGCAGCGACAGGCAACAGAACACGTTCGCGTAGGCGATCGAATCGATGCCGTTGTGCAGATACTCGGCGTAGGACCAGCGTTCCGCCCCTGCCGCCTGCGCGTGTCCGGCGCGCAGCGCCGCGCAGTAGCGGCGGGTATCGTCGAGAAGCTGAGCATAGTCGCGAGGATCGTAGGCGAGCGCGCCCAGCGAAGCGCGCAGCACGGCGCAGCCCTCGAATCCGGGGAGCGCGCACGGCACGCCCTGCCCCAGCGCCTGCTCTACCGCGGCGAGCTGCTCAGGCGCGATCAGGCCAAGGTCGTTGCAATCGTCGAGCCAGAACAGCAGCGCCAGTTCGCGATAGAACGCCACGATCAGCGTTTCGTCGTGCGGATCGCGGCCGGTGCGGGCGCTGGTGTCGCGCAGGCTCGCCTGGATACGCTGCAGGATGTACTGGCCACCCCTGACCGCTTCCACGGCATGCTCATCGGCGAAGGCGGTCAGGGAACGCCCCCACTCCAGCACTTGCTGCAGCGCGCTTTCGGTCTTCATCATGGCGCTGCTCCTGCTTCCTCGGCCAGGACGCGCTGCCCCCAACGAAGCGCCAGCAACAAGCCGGCGAGTTCGGCCACGCGCACGACCCGGGTGGGGCAATACAGTTCCTTGCCGATCCAAAGCGGCGTCTGCGGCAATGCATGCGCCGCATAGCGGGCGAGCATCCACTCCAGCGCGCCCGCCACCGCCTGCGCGATGCGGCGGCGCCCTGTCGGCTCTTCGCTCCCGTCGATCACGGACAACGCGAACAACGCGTAGGCGGTTTCCTCAAATGTGGAGGCGCGACCGGCGCCCCAGCCGCCGTCGTTACTCTGCGCCTGCAGCAGCGCCGTCAGCGCGCGCTCGTCGCGCCACCGGGACTTGCCTTGCGCCAGCGCGGCGACTGCATGCGCGGTGGGATACAGCCACGAAACGTGCCATTTTTCGTTGTCCCATAGACCGTGCCGGTTGCGATTGGCTTCAACGTAGGCGCTGGTGCCGACGGCGGGCTTTCCCGACAGTCGCAACGCGTGCAGGGCATGGATGTTGGTCGACACGGAGGCATTGCGCTCGCCGGGGAAGGTGACGAACAGCTCGCCGGTTTCGAAATGGCGCAACGGATCGACGGCCGGGTCGCGGCCTGCAAGGCGCAGGACGCACAACGCAATGGCGGTGTCGTCCGCATCGGCCGCGAAGTGCAGGGCCGGGCCCAGACCGCGCGCGCCCAGGCGGGCGTCGAGCTGCGCGACGATCACGCGCACCGCCTCGGCGAGCGCGGGATGCGCGAACAGCCCGGCCAGATGCAGGGTGTACAGCGACCAGCATGGCTCGAAAACATTGATCGGCCAGACGTTGGGAACGACACCTTCGATGCCGCTGCGCGTCGCCCGCGACGCCGCCTGCAGATACGCGTCGGCGCGCCCGAGCTGCGGCGTGCTCCCCTGTTTCACGGCGTAAGCACGCCACGCGGCGGTCGCTGCCGGACTGATGCCGATGCTGCCGTCGACATCCGGGCATGCGCTGATCGGCGACGTTCCCCAGGCTTCCCAGGAGTGCAGCAACGGATGGCCGCTCGGCAACTTCGCCATTGCCCCGAGCTTGTCCAGGCGCGCTTGCCGCAACGGCAACAGCGCCGGGTGGCGGGGAAACGCCACGCCGCCCGGCCAGAATGAGGCCTCGTTGCATAACTGCGGCAGGATCAGCTCCGCGCCGATCGGCGCATCTTCCGGCACCGCATGCGCGTAAGGATCGGGCTGGCGCTGAAGGAAGCGGGTTGCGGCCTTGACTGCGTCGGCAGCGCCGGGAAGATGATCGGCACGCTGCAATGCCAGCAAAGCCGCCCAGGTGGGCGCATGGCGGAACAGCGGGAAGTCCACGCTTCCCCATCCGCCATCGCCCTGTTGCTGCGCGATGAGCCACGCGTATGCGTGCTGGTGATGGGCGACGTTGCCGTGGAACTGCTGAGTTCGCGCCGTGTCGTAGACGGACGGACCAACGCTGCCGCCATCGCTCATTTCGCTCAGCAGGTGGCGCAATTCGGAAAGGATCTGTTCGGACAGCGCGTTCACGCAGGATGTTCCTTCTGCAGACGGTCGAGGAGAGCCAAGGTCGGGCAGATGCGGCGCCCGCCGCCGCAGGTCCGCCGCATAGGCTCGCGCGCAGCGCCCCGTGGGCGCGGCCGTACTGGGCGAACAACAGCGATCCCGGACTTGGGACACGGTGCAGCATGCACCGTTGCCGCCGGCCGATCGCAGCAGCAAAGGTGCTGCTCCATGGGAGCGGGCGCTTATGCGCATGGCGCGTGCTTGAACAGATACGCGTCGGCCCGGTGCAGCATCTGCGCCAGCCGTTCCGAACGCGGCCCCAGTGGGGCGATGGCCTCCCTCGCATCGCGCAACAGATCCGGTACGAACTGGCGCGCTGCCTCCAGCCCCATGATCGACGCGCAGGTCGGCTTCTGCGCCGCCGCATCCTTGCCAGGGGTCTTGCCCAGCGTCGCGATATCCGCTGTCGCATCGAGAATGTCGTCGATCACCTGCAAGGCCAGTCCGAAACAGGCGCTGTAGCGATCGAGCGCATGGTACAGCGCAGCGTGCGCAGCATCCTCCGCTACGACGCATAGTGCCCCCATGCGAACCGAGGCGCGCACCAGCGCTCCGCTCTTCATCCGGTGCATCGCCAGGATCGTGTCCAGCTCGACATGCTTTCCAACCAGCGACAGATCCATGGCCTGCCCCCCTGCCGCCCCCTCGGCGGACACGGCCTGCGCCAGTTCGCGCACGAGCGCGATGCGCTTGTCGGGCGGCGCATCCAGGCTCGCCAGGGTCAGGAAGGCGTGCGCCTGCAGCGCATCACCGACCAGGATCGCAGTGGCTTCGCCGTACTTGACGTGCACGGTCGGAAGGCCGCGGCGAAGCACGTCATCGTCCATCGCGGGCAGGTCATCGTGGACCAAGGTACAGGCGTGCATCATCTCGATGGCGGCACCGACGTCGTCCAGCGCGTGCGCCGGCGTGTCGGCCAGTGCGCCGGCAGCCAGACAGAGCAAGGCGCGGATGCGCTTGCCGCCTTGCAAGGTGGCGTAGCGCATCGCCGCCATCAGCTCGGTCTCACCGCCGTCTTCGGCGCAGAGAAGACGGGCCAGCGCCTGTTCGACCCGCTTTGCGCCGTCCTGCATCCAGATCTCCGGCAGCAGTTTGCCGGATGCACCGGGCGCCTGCGCGTCCAACGCGCCGAGGGCGGAAACGCGAGCTCCGCGATGCTGTAACGTGGAATCGGTCTGCTTGTTGTTCATGTCCTCGTACCTGACAGGAGAGGGCCACGCCAAGCCGCGGCGGTATTGCCGGCGTCGCACCGAGCGCGCGCTGGTGCAACAATGCCGCGCGTCGCTGGCGCTGCTCCCGGGTCAATGCCAGCTCATGAGAATGCGATGCGGCTCGTCATGGACGGATGTGCGGTCGGGTAATAGCGCCGGCCTTTTTCGGCGTCGCTCAGCAACCGCGGCCGCACTCCGGCCTTGTGCATGGTCAGTGCCAAGGCAATGGAGAACTGCACCAGTTCCAGCCATGCCAAATGGTAGCCCATGCAGACGTGTGGGCCGGTACCGAACTGCAGCATGTCTATCGGCCGGATCGGGTCGGAGCGTTGCAGCCACCGCGCCAGGCGGAACTGATCAGGCGCCTCGTGCAGCAGCGCCGAGGTCGAGAAATGCAGTAGCGGGATGCACAGATCGCTGCCCGCGGGAATGCGCCGTTGGCCGAGCCGCAACTCACGCAGTGCGCGACGCACCAGGAGCGGCGTCGGCGGATGCAGGCGCAGCGTCTCGCGGAACAGCGCCTCGGCGACCGGACACTGAGCCAGGTCCGCGTGCCGGGTCGGTACCGCGCCCACACGTTGCGCCTCCTCGACCAAGGCGTCCCACACGAGAGGCTGCCGCGCCAGCTCGATCACCATCCATGCCATCGTCGAGGCGGTGGTGTCGTGACCACCAAGCAGCAGCAAACGGATATTGGCGACCAGGACGTCATCGGAGAGCGCATCGTCGCTGCGATCGAAGGCACTCACCATGTCGTTGATCAACCCGGTGCGCGAGGCATGTTCGCGCGCGGCGCGGACGAACTCGCGCAACCGCGCGTCGATCCAGTCGCGGGCGGCGCGGCCGCGCCGCAAGGGCAGTCCGGGCAGGTCGACCGGCGGCGCTATGATCAACTGCAGCAGTTGCCGGTACTTGCGATGCCATTCCGGCAGCTCCTGCGTGGGGATCCCCACAAGGCTGAAGATGAGCTTGAGCATCAGGTCGCCGGTTTCGCGCAGGATGGCTACCTCGCCGCGGTCGCGCCACGCCTGCACCCGCGCCTCGATGATGGGCGCTAACAGGTCGCCGATGCTGGCCTCGGTCAGCCCCGTTGGCAGGAACGCCGCCTGGATCGCATCGCGCGCCTTGCGGTGCGCGCCGCCATCCTGTGCGACCAACGTTCCGCGGAACAATTCAGGCGCGATCTCTTCAATCAGCGCCGAGGTCACGTCCTTGTGCCGGAGCAGTGCGAACGCACCCGGATCCAACCAGGTCATCATCTGTCCGACAGGGCCGAAATCCAACCAGAAGTGGTTGCCCAGCGTCCGTTCCGCGTGCCGCAGCAGGCGCGGCAGGTTGCAGACGATGGCGGGAAGATGCCCGACCATGGGGAAAGCGCCGGACAAGATGGGGATGTCGTTCCGCAGCCGGTGCCGACGATTTAGCGGATTGAGCAGCATGTCCATCAACCGCGCGGCGCCACGGCCGCTTCGGTGGTCTCGCCGGCAGGCCGCGCGGCGCGGCTGTTGCCACCGTCGGCGTAAGTCGGCACATGCGCCAGCATGCCGCCGTCGATGCACACGACCTGGCCGGTGATGAACGCAGCATCGTCGGAGAGCAGGAACGTCACCAGCGCGGCCACGTCCTCGGGGCGGCCGACGCGCGGCAGGAGCTGGTGCCGGCGCAGATGCCGCTGCAAGCGATCGTCCAGCTTGGCATGGAGACGCTCGGTCATGATGAGACCCGGAGCAACTGCGTTGCAGCGGATCTGCGCATGACCGTACTGGGTAGCAAGCGAGGCCGACAGCATGTTCATCGCCGCTTTCGACGCGGCGTAGGCTGTCAGTGCGGTGTCACCGCTGAGCCCCTGGCACGACGACATGTTGATGATCGCGCCACCGCCACGGGCGATCATCCGCGGGATGGCCTGCCGGCAGCAGAGCAGCGTGCCGCGAAGATTGGTCGCCATGGTCTGATCCCAGACCGCTAGGTCCAAGTCGAGGATCGCGCGGTCGCGCGGGGTCAGATCCATGGCGCTCGCGTTGTTCACCAGCAGGTCGACCCCACCGAAGCGCCGCTCCGCCGTCGCGAACAGCGCTGCCACCGCCTGCGCATCGGCGATGTCCATGGCGAAGGCCAGCGCGTGGCCCGCTTCGGCCGCGATCTTTGCGGTGCAGGCGATGGCCGCCGAGCCATCAATGTCGGCCACCACCACGCTGCCGCCCTCGCGCGCGATAGCGATGGCGCATGCCTTGCCGATACCGGCGCCGGCGCCGGTCACTACGGCCACCTTGCCTTCAAACCGTCCCATCGTGTCTCCCTGGATTGCGTTGGTCTTTCGCGGCATGCCGCTCGGCCTTCGCCTGTGAAGGCGCAGGGTCGGCGTTGGCGCTCTCGTCGTCACCAGCGTCGCGTTCGATGAGCCGAATGGCGGCGACCGGGCACTGGCTGGCCGCGAGCCGCACGGCGGCGTGCAGCGCCTGCGGGACGGTCGTCACGCACACTTCGGCCACGCCGTCCGGTTCGCGCTGGCGAAAAATCCCCGGCAGCGTCAGTGCGCACTGCCCGGTGGTTCCGCATAGATCCTGGTCGACCACGACGCGCATCTCAGTCCGCCTGCGCATGCAGCCGCACCGGCAGCGCGCGGAACGTCCTGAGGAACGCGGAGGGCTCCCGGGTCGGCTGCCCGGCCAATGCCAGCGTGGGGAAGCGCGCCTGGATCCGCGGCAGGCTCTCGGCCAACTGCACCCGGGCCAATTGCGCACCGAGACAGAAGTGAATGCCGTGACCGAAGCTCAGCATGATCTTCCCGTCGGTCGACATACCAGGACTAGTGCCGTAGAACCGCGCCGGATCGAAGCGGTCGGGATCGGGGAAGGCGTCGGGGTCGCGATTGCCGGCTGCGATCAGCACGCGCACATCCGCGTTCTTCGGGATCACCACGCCGCGCAATTCGATGTCGTGCTGGGCGATACGCGGAATGGAGCTGAACATGGCGGGCGCATCGCAGCGCAGGACTTCCTCGACGAAGGCCTTCACCCCCACGGCGTCTTTCTGCAGCCAGTGCCGCTGTTCGGGATACGCCAGCATCGCCAGGATCGCATGGTCGATGGTCGCAGCAGTGGTGGCGAACCCGCCCAGCAGCATGCCCCACAGCATGCTGATCAACTCCGCATCCGACAATGTGTCGGCATCGTCGTCGTGTGCGCCGACCAGCATCGACACGATGTCGCGGCGGGGATCGGTGCGCTTGCGCTGTATGAGATCACCGAAGTAGGCCTGCACCCTGGCGCTGGCCGCGTCCGCCGCGGTCAGCTGGGGATCGCTGGCGTGCGGGCTCAGGCCTTCCAGAATGGCGCCGATGCTGGCGGAGAGGGCGAACATGTCGTCCTGGGGCATGCCGAACAGTTCGGCGAAGACCAACATGGGCAAGGCCAGCGCGAATTCCCGATGCAGGTCCACCCCCTCCCCGCGCTCCAGCGCGGGCGCCATGCCGTGCAGGCGCGCTGCGACGATGCGCGCGATGCTCGGCCGCAGCTTGTCGATCTGGCCCATGGTGAAGTCGCGCGAGATCAACCTGCGCAGACGCGTATGCGTCGGTGGGTCCTGCATCGCCAGCGTGGACGCCAGCAGATTGAGCGACAGGCTGGTCGCCGCACGCGGGAAATAGCGCGCCAGTTCGCCCGGCGCAGGTCCCCGAAACGCATCGCCCGTGGCCTCGAGCGCCCAGCAGATGTCGGCATGGCAGCTCAACAGAAAGAGGCCCGACGCCGCGCGATGCACCGGATCGTGCTCGCGCAACCATCGCATGAACGGATACGGGTCGTGGATGCACGCTGGCGAGGCCAGTTCGGCAAAGGCGTCGCGGCATGCTGCCGTGGTTTCTTGCACGTCCATCTTGATTACCTGTTAGCTGGCTGACCTGACCGGCGCGTGCCAGGCGCACCGGCAAATTGCGAAAGATCGCAATCCCGGCGGCCTCCCTGCATCACCAGAGCACCGGCAACTCCTCGAACCCGCCAGTGATGATCTCCTTGCGCAACCGCAGTTCTTCGGGCGCTACGGCCAGGCGCAGCGCGGGAAAGCGCTGGAAGATCGAACCGAACACGACCTTGAGTTCCAGCCTGGCCAGCGCCGCGCCGATGCAGGCGTGCGGCCCGCAGGAGAACGCCAGGTGCGGCTGCTCGTCGCGTCCGATGTCGAAGATTTCCGGGTCGTCGAAATGGCGCAGATCGAACGACGTCGACGGCAGGCCGACCAGCACCTTGCTCTCCGCGGGAATATGCACGCCCGCGATGGTCACGTCGGTCCTCGGATAGCGCATGATGCCGTCCCAGCCGGCACCTGGCGGGTACATGCGCAGGATTTCCTCCACTGCCTTGTCCACCAGGGATGGATCGCCGACCAGGCTTTCGCGCTGTTGCGGGTGGCGGAACATGGCCAGCAGGCCGAATTCGATCTGCGCAGCGGTGCTCTCGTGTCCCGCCACCAGCATGCCGGCCGCGAGGCCGAGAGCCTCTTCCTCGCTCGCCTTGCCCTGGTCGACCGCCGCGAGCAGATCCGTCAGCAGGTTGTCGCCCGGATTCTGGCGCTTGTCCCGCATCTTGCCGCGAATGTAGGCGCGCAGTTCTTCCCAAGCCAGGCGCGACGCGCTGCGCGGGCCGCTTTCATGCTGGTGCGTCATCACCTCGTCGGACAGGTTGGCGAAAAAGGCGTGATCCTCGTAAAGCACGCCAATCAGGGCGCTGATGACCATGGCCGGAAGCGGAAAGGAGAGGTGGCGTCGCAGGTCGGCGGGCTGGGGCTGCGCCGCCAGCGTCTCGAACAATTGCGCGGCGATCGCCTCGACCTGCTGCGCGAGCAGCGTCAGCCTGCGGTTGCTGAAGGCCGGGGCCACGATCCGGCGTAACCGGGCATGCTCGTCGCCCTCGTGCGAGACCAGCCACCCCGGCGAACCGAGCATCACCGAATCCGGGGTGAATGCCTGCGGCGGCATTCCCGCGGGCCGGAACGCCGCGTCGGACAGCACCGCCCTGGCCTCGTCGTAGCCTGTCACCCACAAGCCTTCGTCCCCGGACGGGAAGCGCACGCGGTGGATCGGACCATTGGCGCGTAGCGCCAACATCTCGGGCGAGGGCTCGATGTGATCGACGCGCCACATCGGCAGCGTCGGCAAATGTTCTTCGGACATGGTGGCACTTCACTCTCTAAGCGATGGAAGCGGAAGGTGACCGGCACCCGCTGCGGGCAGCGGATGACCTGAGACGGCATGTAGACGACGTCCTCCGCGGCGATGGTCAGCGCCAGATCCTCCAGACGCACGAACAGCGCGGTAAGCCGCATCGCAATTGCGGGCGCGCCAGCGCAGCGCCCAAACAGACATGCGGCCCCTGCCGAACGACAGGGCGCGGATTGTGCCGGGCGGCGACATCGAACCTGTCCGCATCGCCACGGATCGATTGACCGCAGGGATGTGATGAGGGGTGCTCGACCGCAACCACAACCGACGTGTCCGCCAATATGTCCTTCGGTCCAGTCTCACAACGCCGGCGGCCGTGTCACTCGTGGCTCAGCTCAAGGTCTGACGCTTTGGTTGCATCGTTCGCGACGAGCGCAATTGTTGTGGCTGCCAAAAGATGAACTCTAGATCGCATCCAACTCTTCCCTGCTATTCTCGGTCCGGAACCGAGCGCCAAGTCATTGCCACAAGTCATTGCCACAGCAAGCCCATCGGAATGGACCGGACGCGAACAGCGACGCGCGGGGGTCCGTCACGAAGACCACCACACTGCGGTTGGTGATGCCTTGAACAGAGCAAATCGCGTGCCGAAGTGAATTCGTTAGGCTCAGCAGCCACTTCGTAGCGGCGCTCGTGTCAGGTTTCTGGCATTGAGTCTCAATGCCGACAACCGCGCAGCAAGGTCCCGACAATGGCCTGCTCTCGCGCTTACTGTGCGGGCAGCCCTTGCGCGAGATTTGAAGCATCCGGATTGGCTGCGGCAGGTCTGGCTTGCCGGAAACCACTCTGATGCCGGCGGTAGCTACCCGGAAGACGAAACCGCCATTTCGACACATCCCTGGGTTGGATGGCATGCAGCCGAGCGAGCAATGCGGTCGCTGGTCCGCAACGATTCCAGACCCGATGATTGTACTGATAAGCGCCGTCTGTGAAATTAGGACGGGCGGATGGGCGGCCTGCATGCCGGCAGGTCAGGGCGATTTCGCTCTGCTCTTTCTGGCCGATTAACGCGCCGTTCGTAATTGGCGGCCAGCTGCAACAAGCGCTTCTTGATGAACGGGTCAGCTTGCTCTGCAAGTTCCCGCACGGTCCGCGCCCTCTCTCTACAAAACTCGTCGTCCATGGCGTCCCACCAAAAACTGCCTCCCGGATAATGCAGTTGAGAAGGTGGGCTGCATATGACCCAAATTACACTGCAAGATATTTTCCGCAGCTGTTCGGCCTTGGAAGCTTGCCCTCGCGTCGTTCAGCACGAGCGTCGCAATACTTGGCGTTGTCCCTTTCGGCCGACGACTTTGCACGACAGGTCCTGTTCGGCGCACCGCCGCGCGCGCCTCGCATGGGATTCACGTCCAAGCAAGCCACTTCATGCTGTATGTCGATTGGATCCACCTTTCCTTCGGCGCCGCCGTGTGCTCTGACGGCGCGTGCGGGCAGGAATAAGTGATTTTGTCGCATCCGTGACCGTTTGCGCAGCGACTTCGTTGGATGAGGGATCGATGGTCGATCGAGGCAGCCCGCTTTGATCGGCGACGGCCTTTTCGAGCGCAGAGAGGAATCGCCGCCTTTCTTTCGTGATTTCCCATCCGAGAGCATCGCGAATGATAAGCTTCGCCGAAAAGATATTCAGATCCGGCGCCTGTTCGGCCAACCGCTTCATGCGATCGATCTAGTCACAGCCTCTGTTCATCAGGATCTCCACGGCCCGTCGGACTTCGGCAATCGAAGCCCGCCCGGACTGGCGGGCCAGCACTTTCAGGACGGTCAGCTGGAAGGACGTGTCTCCGATGGGCTGTGTGTTGTGCGGATGATGGAGCCAGGTCAGCAATGGTTCGGCCAGCGTAGCCATTTGCCTCAGGCCCCTGACTTCACTGGGATTTCAACCGGATGATATACTATTATTATCATCGAAGGCATTTCGATAATAATACTTATCGGGTCCATGTCGAGACCGGCGCGCGACAGCAGCTTCCTGATGCGTCGCTCTGTGAGAGGCATATTGGACGAGATCATCGCGTCATGTGCGGCTTCATATACGCCTGATATTTCGCAGCCACCACCATCCGCGCCGCAGCTTTGGAGCTCTCTTCGATGAACGGCCAGCTCTTCAGCACCAGGCGGATGTAGCCATCGTTCCGACCACCGACGCAGCGCCAGCGTAACGGCGGGAACGCGGCCTTCGTAGTCGAACCACTCGATGATGGTAACGTCGCTCTCGGGATTGCCGATCACAGGATATCTCCATAGGAAGAGATTTTCTCCTCGTTCTCGGCCAAAACATCGTAGTGCTCGGCGCGTGCGGCTCGCGCGGCCATGAGCGAGACGCCGACGGCGATCACGCCGAGCGCGCCGCGGCGGCTCGCGCAGCCGTTCATCGGGACGATTTCGCTTGGTGGTTAATAGTTGTATTTGCAACGGACTATTCCCTTCTACGTTCGGGAAGCTTGATGTCGCGCCGCTTTGTCGCCGCCTTATATGGAGTCGACATCGCGTTCGCGATGCTAGCTTGTTCATCGACAGCCGGGCATGAACGCGGTGCGCAGCCCGTGCGCACCGCGCGAGATCGCCACTCTTTGACGCTCCCCCTCGCTCAAACGGCTCTCGTCTCGAGGCCCCTCAGACGGGGAGTATTTTCAGTCCATAGTCACGAAGCAGTTCTTCCACACGTCCCAGATAGGATCACCGAACTCTTCGTTTGTGCAGGCGAGCTCGCCAGGAAAGCTTCGACGATGAACAAACACGCTGTGCCCGCCATAGTGGATCCAGGCGCCACCGGGAGCGCGACAAAAACCGCCCTCTGTGGCGCAGCGAGTCCATCTCGCGTTTGCCGCCCCAGGCGAGCCAACCAGAGTTGCGGCAACAACAGCGGCCACTCCAGCAAATGTAACACGTTTTATCATTACGGAATGCCGCAGCCGCGGAAGTTGAGGGTGATCGATTGCGCAATTGCTTCGTTTAGATGGCTTCAAACATTAGCATCTGATCTCGGAAGATGCGCGCGAAGCAATTTCAAAACAAACGCCTGCCATTTCCACGCCTGATCATACAGGCCGTGCTGGCATAGTCTTTGCTGACGCAACCCCGACGACAACGAAGCGAATGTGCTGTGTGTCCGTACTTGGTGTTGTCGTCCGTTGACGTGGATAATCTGGCTGTCTCGTCTAAGGGAGAAAAACTATGGTGTACGGAGTCGTACAAGCTTTGGCAGTTCTGGCGCAAGCGATCGCCGCGCTTACAATCGGGGACCCGGCTCCCCCGCTCGCAGTTGAGAGTTGGGTGCGCGGACAGCCGCTAACGAATTTTGAGAACGGCAAAGTCTACGTCGTCGAATTCTTCTCAAGCCGGTGCGGCCCATGTGGCAAGGAGATGTCGCATTTGGTGCAAATACAAAATGAGTACCGAGATCGTGGCGTTGAGGTTATCGGGGTATCAACGGGAGAACCTGGCTCAACCATTGATGTGGCAAAAGCTAGGTTTGACAGCTGGTTGAACACCAAAGCCCCCAATCTGAATTATAGGATCGCCTTCAACTATACTGGTGAAATGAACGACAAACTCTGGATGAAGCCAAGTAGCTCTCGTGCGATACCTACATCCTTCGTGATAGACCGTGACGGACGAATTGCCCTTATCGATCATCCGCGGCGCCTAGATACTCTGTTGCCGACGATTCTCGAAGGCAAATGGCGAGACAGCGACGAAGCCAAGGCCGCAGAAGCGGAGCGGATCGTTCGAAATGACCGATTTGAGCACAAATTTGCGATGCTACGCGAGCTCAGATCAGCCGAAAAATCCGAAAATTGGACTGCCGCGCTCTCCATAATCGAGCAGGCTCTTGCTGCGGAGCCTGACGACATCTTCTTGCGCGCACAACAGGCGGATCTTCTGCTTCATAAAATGCATGATGTTAAAGGGCCTGAGGTCATGCGGCGACTGGTTCGTGATGCGGTGGACCAAAATTCAGAACTTTGGATGATGTTCGCAATCGACGAACTCTTCGGTCAATCGAAGGATAACTCCGACTTTCCCTCGGCCGAGCGCCTCGCTATGGGGAAGGACTTGTCGGAACGCATCCTCAAGCTCAACCCTCCCACCAGTGGCGGTTTGAAAGTCAGATCGTATGAAGCTGTCGCTGAGTACTATCACGCAATCGGCAACAAGGAGCGCGCTATCGAGTTGGTCGACCTAACACTGAGGTCATTGGGCAGTCCGGATGCCATTGAAGTGGACTGGAAGGAAGCAGCGGCCTCGAGATTGGTTCGCACGATTGCCCGCTACAAAGGCGAGAATGTTTGCTATGGCCGCTTTTGCGCGGATCCAAATCAAGCGAGTCCAGAGAGTAACCGGAAGGGGTAGGACCTGCGATTGACCGCGCTGAAGTGGGAATATGATCACACAGGAATAAGAATCTCGGTCGGTCTTTCGGCCTAGGGCCGAGGCCGCAAACTGTCCGTTCAAATAGGAAATCTGTGTGGGACCTGGTGCGATCGGTTGCGCCGTTACTCGTGGAAGATCGATCCGGTCATGGCGACATAGTTTCCACTTTGCCTGATAGTACATTGGACGATTAACCTGCTGAATGGGAGGCGCCAACGCGCAATCGTGGAGAGTGCCGCCGTTCTAGAGGCGCGTTTGGTGGAATAGCTTGGAGCTGTTTTTACGATCAAAGCATTCGGGATGGAGAACGGCGCCAGCCTTAAGATGGAGACCAGCTTCGCTAAGACGTTGCGTACGCATCCGGCGGGCGCCGTCTTGCGTGGCGCGCGGTAATTCGCGAAATGGAATGCCCCTAATGTATGTCCGGCCGTGCGTTGCGAGAAGATTCGTTCGAATTGGCGGCGGCGGTCTTGCATCAATGTATCGGGCCTGAAGCGCTTGTGCTCCGGGCCATAATGGATATCAGCGCGCGTGCGTTCTGTTTAGTCCAGAGCCCGCCTGCTGACGAACCGCCTTTAAGACGGGAAGGCCAACGTGACGACCGCGCGCCAAATGTGGCAATTCTCGTGGCGCAGCGCCGCTCAACGGTGCCACACAAAAACAGATCGCCGGACCGGAAAACACATGAAATTACGCCCACCGCAATTGTTGTCCCAGTTCAAGCCTGTCAGGCGGAGCCGAAGGGTTCATAACCAAGCCTCGGCAGCTTCGATGATCTTAAGGCCTCGACGCGCGCACGCTCTTGGACCGACGAGAACTCCGCCGAACAAGCTCTTCGGGCGGCAACTGGCCAAGGCGAGAGGCACTAGCGCAGAGCAGGAGAAATAGCGCGCGCTCGGCCTTGTATCTCGCTCCAGCCCGACTGCATTCCGATCCGCACATGAGCGTATGCCCATCTGTCGTGTAAACGGACCACTTCCACCTGCTGCGCCCGCGCCGTTTCACAGCGATGTCAAACGCTGCAAAGCAGTCTTCACCCGCCCGGCGGGTTACGCCGCAGACCTTTCCGGGAAGCCGTCGCGAAGCTTGCCCAGCAGCCGCGGCTCGCGTTCGATCTGACTTCCGTAAAGTACGCCTCCCGTTTCGGCCTTCGTCCTCACCAACGGCAGGCGATCGTGGCCGATGGCCTTCTGGCTGCCCCGGATCAGCGAGTCTCGAATCCCGCTTCATGACAAGGCTCCCATGCTTGATGGGGCAGACGGATCGTTCGGAAAAGGAAATGCCGCCGGGAAGGTCTCGGCAACCAGGGCATCGAGCGCGGTCTGCTCATTGGCCATTCGCTTTTCGATGATCTCGCTCGAGGTCGGACAACTCCGTTCCGAGCAGCTTTCGATATCGATGGATGTTGTTGCGATGGGTGCGAATGGAGCCAGGTTCGCTTCGAACATCGTTTTAATCCTGATTGTCTTCCTATTCTTTCCGAGCATGGTCGCCGCTTCAGGCCGCAGGCCGTTCGCTCGATCGCAGCCGCGTAGGCTTTCCGCGAGGCCGCGGGCCGCCATCCAACGCGCAAAGCGCCTCCAGGATTTCGTCGAAGGTGACCGGTGCCTTCAATCCTTCGGGTGCACGCAGCGACGGGCAGGAAGCGATTGCCGAGGCGTCCGAGGCCCATGAAGCGAGGATGGCGCGCTTCTCGGCGAAGGTGGGGCCTGAATGAGAGGGCACATCCCTCGGGTGCTCGAACTCAGTGCCGGGATGAAGGAGATAATCAAAGTCGAGAACGCTGTCGTCAAAGGCGGTCGTCGGCCGCATGGTTGCCTCCTGATTCAAGACGAGTGGAGGATCGCCGCGCGGGACGCCCGCGCGGCGCTTGTCGTCCAAGTCGCCGTGTCCGATTAGGCGGCTTTGGATTCGATCTGGGTAACGTTGCTCGGGGCAGCACCGCCGATGGCGATCCGGCGCGGCTTCTTCGTCTCGGGGATTTCGCGCTGCAGGTCGATCACGAGGAGGCCGTTCTCGAAGCGAGCGCCTCGGACCTCGACATGATCTGCCAGGGTGAACTGGCGCTTGAAGTTGCGGGCCGAGATGCCACGATACAGGAAGGCGCGCTCTTCCTTATCGCTCTTGCGCCCCTCCAAGGTCAGAACATTTTGCTCGACGGTAAGTTCAACTTCGTCCGGCTTGAAGCCGGCGAGCGCGACCGAGATCTGGAAGTTGTTCTCGTCGAGGCGTTCGATGTTGTAAGGGGGATAGCTCTCCTCGCCCACGCGCTGGGCAGCTTCGGCGAGGTCGAACAGGCGGTCGAACCCGATAGCCGACCGGAACAGGGGCGAAAAATCAACGGTGCGCATAGCCAGATCCTCCTGGGAGCAAAATGGTTACGAGCGGCACCGGACACGACCGGTGCCCGACTCGAGTGGCGGGACCCTGACGGCATCCCGATCGTCGTAAGACGACGCCGAAGAAATTTGGAAGGTCGGAAAAAGTTTCAAGACCCAGGCGCCATTTTTTTGCGAATCCGGATGGGTGAAGGGCTGCCTTGCCCAGCTACCACCGTGCCCCCGAAGGGACGGTTAAGGTCGCTCTCTTCCCTTTTCCGGCTCGTTCACGGTCATGTGTGTGGCGCCTCATTGCAGTACGATCGTAATTTAATATTATGACTGTAATAACATTATCGCTGTTCGGCGGCGGCGAGATGCCCCCGTTTTAGCTCTTTGCGAGGATTCCATGAACGACACGACCGTAGCTCCAAGCAGGACGGCTCTCCGCGAAGCCGACGACTTGACGTCGCTGGGTGTAACGGCCGCAGCAGCTGCGGTCCGCAACGGCGACATCACGTCGGAGGACTATACCGCTGCACTTCTTCAGCGCGTCCGCACTCTTGCCGACTTAAATGCCTTCATCACCATCGACGAGGCTGCCGTGCTCGCGTCTGCACGGGCAGCGGATAAGGCGCGTGCCGCCGGCTCGACTTCCCCGCTTCTGGGCGTGCCGATCGGCGTAAAGGACAGCTATCTGACTAAAGGGCTTGCAACGAGCCTTGGTCTGGAGGGGCTCGCCCAGTTTGTCCCAAACGACGACGCGGATGCCGTCCGCGCCATCAAGGACGCCGGAGCCACGGTCTTCGGTAAGAACAATCTGGTGGAGATGTCCTACGGCTTGACCGGTCATAACGAGCACTTCGGCCAGGTGAAGAACCCGCACGCCCGCGATCGCGTGTCGGGAGGTTCATCGAGTGGCTCGGCCGCATCCGTTGCCGCCAAGATCGTGCCCGCATCCCTGGGGGGCGACACCGTCGGATCAATCCGAGTGCCGGCATCGTTCTGCGGCGTAGTCGGCTTCAAGCCTACGACCGGGAGATGGCTGCGCAACGGCGTCGCGCCGATCTCCCATACGCTAGACAGCACGGGCGTGTTCGCGCGCAGCGTCGAGGACTGCGCTCTCGTCGATCAGATCGTGACCGGCGAAAAGGCCGCGGAGCACACCGTACTCGGCCACGACCTCAAGGGAGTCCGGCTCGCCTTTGCGCCACGACAGTTCCTGGATCTGGTGGATGCGGAAGTCGATGCCCGCTTCCGCGAGGTGGCTCGCCGGCTGCACGACGCCGGCGCCGAGGTGGTCGAGGTCGATCTCGGCAACGACTACAATGCCCTCGTCCAAACCGCGACATGGAGCATCTTCGCTCACGAGACGATGGGTTCGATTTCGGAATTCCTCCGCCACCACGATATTCCGACCACCTTCGAGGCGATTTACTTAAATCTAAAGCCGCAACTTCACCAAGCATGGGGGCATATCGTATTGCCGGGCGGTGCAGGCGCTACATCCATTGAAGCCTACAAGGAAGCGCTCACCGTGAGCCGCCCGGAAATCCAGCGGCGCCTCAATAAGGCGTTCGTCGCCCAAGGGGCGCAGGCGATCCTACAGCCGACAACACCGTGCAAGGCACCTTTGACCGAGGAGCAGGCGACCATCCATATTGCGGGACAGGAAGTCAGCTATCTCGCTTTGGCGAACCATACAGTTTCGGCGAGTAGCGTGGGTCTGCCAGGCATCAGCCTTCCTGTTGGCTTGTCTCGCGACGGGCTCCCGATCGGCCTTGAGCTGGACGCCCCGTTAGGGAGCGACCGTGCGCTTTTGGATCTCGCGCGCCGGGTCGAAGGCGTTTGGGGAGCTTAGCGCTCCGGCAAGTCGAGTGGCCCGACGCGAAAGAGCAGAGCGGCGCAATAAATGGGAACAAACGATGCGTTTCGAGAAAGGTCACAAGGCGGCGACGCGACGGCATATTGTCGAGGTGGCGTCGAAGTGCCTTCGCCGAGACGGCGTCTCTGCGGCCGGGATCGGCGGAATCATGAGCGAGGCTGGCCTGACAAAAGGGGCGTTCTCTGCACACTTCGAGTCCAAGGAGGAGCTCGTTCGCGAAGCAGTGACGAGCGCCCTCGCCAACCGGCAGGATCATCTCGATAAAGATCGGCAGCGCGGCGTGGCCCTTGAGGTTGTGATCCGGAGCTATCTCAAGCACGCCCACGTCAAATGCCCGGCGGACGGGTGCCCATCGGCTGCATTGCTCCCGGAAATCGCCCGGCAGCCCCTACTCACTCGGAAGGCCTATGAGAAGGGCCTGCGGAGCTACGTCTCGGCGCTGGCGGCGCTGCTTCCGACAATGGATGCCGAGGCGAGCCGCCGCCGCGCGACGGCAATCTTCGGGCTCATGGTCGGAACCCTCCAGTTCGCACGGGCCGTGCCAGATGCAGCCTATGCGGAGTTGATCCTGGAAGGCGGCATTGAGGCCGCTCTGCACCTCGCGCGGGCTCCACGCTCCGATGATTGAGCGCCTCCTTGGCTGACTACGCGCGCGCCCGCCGCAGCACGGCTTGCAGCCGCTCTCTTTGCTTTCCGAGCTGTCGTCCTCAGCCCGCGCGCGTTTTCTCGATAGCGTCGGCGTCGGCTTCGGCTAGGAAGTCCGCCGCCCTCTTTGCATGCTCGCGCTCGGCCTTGTTCAGCGCCGCCTGCGCCCTCTGGCAAACTCCTTGGGTTTAAGGCCGACCAGAAACTTGTCCTTCTTCAACTCTCCGAGCAGTTTCTGCGCTTGGTCCTGGATGTTGGGAAGCAGAACATGTTGCCGCTTTTCGCCATCCGGACAGTCCGGATACTCCCCGCCCAGTCGTAGACGTCCTGGAAGAGGTGCCCCGTGAATGGCCTTGAAATCCACGTCGCCGGCCGGTGGCTTCTTATCAGCCCTGACGTCGCTTACTTCCGCTTCAAACGCGGCGAGTTCGTCTGCCTCGGTGAGGTCGTGCCGGGATAGCAGGAGTCATCGGCGACGGCATCGTACATTCCCGCTTATGCCTTGCGGTAGGCTTTGATGATCGCTTTCCGGCGTTCCTCGGGGATACGGGCCTTGCTCGTACTGCCCTTCATCGTTGTCGAGTAGGCAACCCTCCACGGAACTGATCTTCCTGAAGCGCCCACTGCCGATCACAAAGCCGGAGGCTTTGCCTTTCTTCGAGGATGGTTTCTTTGGTGCCATGGCCAAATCATAACATAGCTCGTGGCGATACGCACGGGGCATGGCCAGGTCGGCCGAGCCGCGCGTCTATCTGCAGAAAGCTCTATGGTCAAGAAGATCAATGACCAAAAGAAGGTCGACGCCATCAAGGCGCTCCAGACCACGAAGCTCCTGTCGCTTTATCAAACCCTGCAAGGATTGCGATGACGGCGCTGTGCGGGTCATTCAACGGATCGTAATTGATGACCCCGGAAAACATCCATTTGGATTCGCTCATGTACGAGCCCATCCTGAAGATGTCCGACGATCATCTCCGCGCCCTCTATCAGGACGTCAGCAAGCTTAGCTGACGTAAGGCTGCTAGTGTCCTGAACCAGAAGTTCGCAACATCGGGTCCTGTTTTGCCGGGGCATTGTAACGGCAGAAGCGCTCGATGGAAGCAAGGATGTCATCGGCGGATTTGGTCCATCGGAACGGTTTCGGATCGGCGTTGTGTCGTTCGATGAACGAGGCGATGTCCGCCCGGAGGGCGGCTACGCTGCGATAGACACCGCGCCTGATCTTCTTGTCGGTGAGGAGCGCGAAGAAGCGCTCGACTTGATTGAGCCATGACGAACTGGTCGGAGTCAGGTGCACGTGCCAACGCGGCCTTTTGGCCAGCCATCTCCGGATCATTGGGGTCTTGTGCGTGACGTAATTGTCCATGACGAGATGGACGTCGAGTTCGCGCGGTACGGCAGCCTCGATCTCATCAAGGAACTTGCGGAACTCGGCGGTGCGGTGGCGCCCGTAGCACTTGCCGATGACCCGCCCGGTCGCAATATCGAGGGCGGCGAACAGCGATGTGGTGCCATGCCTTTTGTAGTCATGGCTCCTTCGGGCCGCCTGGCCGGGACGCATCGGCAGCATCGGCTGGCTGCGGTCCAACGCCTGGATTTGGGACTTCTCATCCACACATAGAACGATGGCGTGCTCGGGCGGTGAGACATAGAGGCCCACGACATCGCGCACTTTGGCCACGAAGTTCGGATCGGTCGAGAGCTTGAACGTCTCCATCCGGTGCGGCTGGAGCCCGAAGGCCCGCCAGATGCGTTGTACCGTCGAGACCGATAGGCCGCTGGTCTTCGCCATATCGCGGGAGCTCCAATGAGTAGCGTTCTCAGGGCAACTCTCCAACGTCCTCACGATCACGGCTTCGATGCGGGCATCGTCAATCGTGCGCGGCGCGCCGGAGCGCGGCTCGTCGTGCAGCCCGGCCACGCGCTGCTCCATAAAACGACGCCGCCACTTGCCTACGGTCTGCCGGTCCAGCCCCAGCTCGGCCGCCACTTCGGTGTTCTGACCACCCTCCGCACAGGTCAGCACGATCCGGGCTCTCAGAGCCAGCGCCTGCGCCGTCTTCCGCCGCATCGTCAGCGATGTTAGTTCGGCACGCTCATCATCGCTCAGTATCAGGGGGGCAAGTTGCCGGACCGCCATTGGAGACTCCGTCGCTGTTTGCCTCCATCCTTGGCACAGCGACACGAATCTACTGCGAATCTATGATTGCGAACTTGTGACTCGGGACACTAGCTCGGAGGCGACCGCGTCCGGGGCCGCACATGAACCTGCATGAACCCACCCTTCACTGTCCTAATTGCAACCACGAGACCCGACTCACCGAATCGCTCGCGGCTCCCCTTCTCGCGGAGACCCGGCGACGGTTCAGAAACAACTCGCGAGCAAGAACGCCGAGGTCCCGCGAGAGACCGAAGCGCTCCAACAAGAGCGCAAAAAGCTCCAGAACCCGATCGGCATTGTTTACCGTTCAACGGGCGCGCTGCGTCACGTCGAGATGCCCGATGGCGGCCTTCTAGGTCACGGCAAGGAAGTGATGGGCCTCATTAACGGCGAGGAAGAGGAGGTCGGGCTGATCAAGATCGTGCCCTTCCTCATCGGGACGAGATGCTGAAGCTGGGCGCCGTCTTCTCCAAGAAGGCGAACTGGACACCTCACGTCGTCAGCGACGGTCAATTGATTACAGGACAAAACCCACATTCCTCGGGCCCAGCCGCGAACACCTTGCTGGCGATGGGCAACGTACGTGTGAGCAACGCCTCGCGAAAGACCGCTTAGAACCGCGTTCATTCCGTGGATCAAAACTGGCCCGCGCGCTCGCTGAGAGCGGCGCGTGGGGTCCGACCGAGCCGTTGGGGGTTGACTCGCCCCGGGGAGAGATCACCATGACAGACCAGATCGACCCGCTCCGCCGGCTCTCCGGCACCGCCGCCATTACGCAGCCTCGCAACTCGCATTGGATGGCACAACCGAGGGGCAACCTGCGAAGAGCAAACCGGGCGTCTCGCGCCAACCAGCGGGCGGAGCTGTTTCAAGGCAATTGCGCCCTCTTGCCATTCGGCTGAAGGCCAAAGGCAGCAAGGACGGCTACTATCCAAGTCTGCTCTCGAACTCGGCCACTGGCGCCCGGAACGACCTCGTTGCGACCATCTTGTACGGCGTGAATTGCACGACATCGGAAGGATAGGCCTTTATGTGCGACCATCTGAGCGACGCCAATCCACTCAGCGATCGCAACATCGCGACGTTGAGTAACTTCGTGTTCGCACACTATGGATCAGCCAACACCGCCATTACTGGTCGCCGAAGAGAGCCAAAGCGGGCCCTCCTCGCCGCTGCTCGCGAGGGGCGAGTAGGCCGGATTTCACCTCCAGCCTTTCGCAGAACGCTTGCTCGCGGGAGCACGGCCGTCGCATTCTTGGGTATCGCCTTTCTGCTCGCCCGGAGACAAAAAACTGCCCCGAGTTGATGGCGAGTCGCCTGTTCAGGGACCCTGGCTACGATCTTTGGAGAAAACGTGATGGGACGCCTGCTTTCAGTCAACGTAGGTCTGCCGCGCGATACGACTTGGCAAGGCAGAACGGTGTATACCGGCATTTGGAAGACGCCGGTCAAAGGTCCGCGGACGGTGCGCCGACTCAACATCGAGGGCGACGGACAAGGAGATTTGGCGGGCCACGGCGGCGAACACCGCGCTGTATTGGTCTATCAGACCGATTCCTATCGATACTGGCAGAATCAACTGGGCCGATCCGATTTCGCTTGCGGTCAGTTCGGCGAGAACTTCACAGTTGACGGTCTGTCGGACGCGGAGGTGTGTATCGGAGACCGTTACCGGATCGGGCAAGCCTTGTTCGAAGTGACGCAGCCTCGGGTCACCTGTTACCGGCTGGGCATCCGGATGAACGTGCCCGACATGCCCGCACTGCTGGTCAAGCACGGAAGACCCGGCTTCTATTTGCGTGTGCTGGAGGAAGGCGCGGTCGAGGCCGGCGACGAGATCGTGCTCGTCGTCGCCGGACCCGAGCGCATGAGCGTGTCTGAAATCGATGCCCTGCTATACATGCCCGGTCACCGCCGCGATCGACTGCAAAGCGCGCTACGCATCCCGGCGCTGAGCGCCGGATGGCGCCAATCCTTCGAGGCGCTGTTGAAACAGGAGCGCAAGGATGGTGCACTGACAGGGAATGCCGGGCTCACCGGCGCGCCCGGCCCGGCACCGGCATGGCAAGGATTTCGATCGTTTCGGGTCTCAGGTAAGGTGCGCGAGAGCAGCAATGTCACCTCGCTCATGCTCGAACCGACAGACGGGCAGCCGATCACCGCGGCACTTCCCGGACAGTTTGTCGTGTTGCGGCTCGGGGCGACACCTGCACTTGCCCTGATGCGAAGCTATTCGCTGTCCGGCGAGCCCGGCTCCTCGTTCTTTCGCGTGAGCGTCAAGCGGGAAGCCCATGGCGCGGCCAGCTCCTATATCAACGACGAACTGAGGGTTGGCGACACTGTGCAGGTGAGCGCGGCAAGGGGCGGCTTCACGCTGCAGCCCGGCCATACGCCTGTCGTGTTGTTAAGTGCCGGGATCGGAGTAACGCCCGTGCTCGCGATGCTTCACGCGTTGGCGGCCGAAGAATCGCGGCGGGAGATTTGGTGGCTGTACGGGGCCCGTAATGGCAGCGAACATCCGTTTGCCGGCGAGACGCGCGAGCTGTTGGGCGCGCTTCCCCGCCATCACAGCCAGATTTGCTACAGTGCGCCCAGCCCTGAGGACCGACTGCATGTTGATTTCGACGCTCGTGGCCATCTGGATGTGCGAGCAATCGAACAGCTCAACCTGCCGCGAGATGCTGACTTCTATATCTGCGGACCAACCAGCTTCATGAGCGACCTGTGTGCAGGCCTTGCGTCCTTAGGCGTCGCCGGCGATCGCATTCACACCGAGATATTCGGCGCCGGTCCCTCCATGACGCCAGGCATTGCCGCTTCGCCGCGCCAGCCGCCGCATGTGCCGGCTGGACCTGCCGGATCGGGACCGATGGTTTCATTCGCGCGTTCCGGTCTCAATGTCCGCTGGGCATCATCATTCCAGAGCCTGCTCGAGTTGGCCGAAGCTTGTGACGTTCCAGTGCGGTGGTCGTGTCGAACGGGAGTGTGCCACAACTGCGAGACCGGCCTGGTAGCAGGAAATGTCAGCTACCGCCCGGAACCAATCGATGCACCGGGTGACGGTAATTTGCTGATTTGCTGCTCACGGCCCGAGGGCGACGTCGTGATCGACTTATGACGGCAGTGGCCTAACTGCGTCCAATGATGGAGAATTCAGATGCGACCCGACATCACGCAGGGAGCCGCTTTCCCGGACTACGAGTTGAGCGATCACACCGGAAAACATCGAAAATTGTCCGAGCTGCAGGGACAGGACCCGATGGTGGTCGTACTTGGCCGCGGCGGCTATTGTCCAAAGGATCGCCGTCAGGCCGAAGGCTTGCTGGAATTGCACCGAGAGATGGAGGTTGGCTATTGCCGGCTGGTCACGATCACGACCGACAATCTCAGCCAGACCAACGAATATCGGAGCGCTGTGGGGGCGCACTGGCCCTTTCTCTCCGATCCACGACGCATCCTTCAGAAGGACCTCGACATCGCGGAATATACCGACCCAGCCCACAACCCGATGATTCCGCACGTGATCGTGCTGGAGCCGGGTCTGATCGTTCACAAGATCTATAGCGGCTACTGGTTCTTTGGACGTCCCACGATGGAGGAACTTCGCCAGGATCTGCGCGCTGTGTGCAGTAAATGCCGACCGGACTGGGATATTACAGCACCCGAACTTAGAGCTGCCTGGCAGCAGGGACGCAAGGAGCTCTTCTATCCGTACGGCAAAGGCTATCTCCAAACTCTCGGACATGAGGATTAGTAGCAGACGCCGAAACAGCCGCTGTGGGTGGGAGCAACCTCGTGCCTGGAGACCGAAGCGGCCCGAGAGCCATCGGCGGGAAGGGCCCTCGCAGAGTGGGACACGACATCTGCGCGCCTGCCTCTTGGCATTTGGACGATCATGATTGCGATGTGGATTTTGTCCGGCTCGACCAGCGAGAGCGCTCAAGACAGATCCGGTACTTGCCGGCCGTGCTGGTTTGCCGCGTTGATTCGCCATTTCTCGACATATGCTCCGACCAGCCATGGTCTTGCTTCGAGCCGCAGATTTCGGCGCGAGACAAAGAACGCCGTCGGTCTTTACAAGATCGGTTTTGCCTGATCAGCGACAGTAAACACGTCCCGAAGTTGGGGTGGTTGCTCGTCCGTACTAGGCAATAGAGCCCTGCTCCGAGCACCCAACAGGATGCTATGGATCAGGACGGCCGTATGTCGTCTCCTGACAAAATAGGCCTTGTCAAAGCCTCGTGGCAGTAGGAGAGACGACGGTCTTGTCGTCGCTTCGCTCGCAATCTATTCCGATTCCGCCCGCCGGAAGCTGGCGCGATATTGGACAGGTGTCACGCCAAGACGGGTGCTGAAGACGATCCTCATCCGGTCCCCCGATCCAAAGCCGCAATCGAAGGCAATGGTCTTCAGCGGCCGGTCGCTTGCTTCCAACATCATGCGCGCCGCATCGACGCGGGCGCGCTCGATGAACTCATGCGGTGTGATCCCGGTCGCTTGCACGAAGTGGCGGGCGAGATTCCGGGGGCTCATGCCGGCGACAGCGGCGAGCGACTCCAGCGTGTGGCGATCCGCGATCTTGGCCATGACATGGTCCTGGATGCGTGCGATTGGCGATTCCGGATCGGCAGGTGCCGTGAGATACGGACTGAACTGCGACTGTCCGCCCTGGCGCTGGGCAACTACAACCAGCCGCTTGGCGACCTTGAGCGCCGTTTCGGCGCCGTGCCGCTGCCCGACCAGCGCCAGGCCCAGATCTATCCCCGCAGTCACACCGGCCGCGGTGATCAACCGTCCATCGCGGACATAGATCTGATCCGGCTCGACTTTTGCTTTCGGAAATCGGGCCGCCAGCGCCTGTGCATCCTGCCAATGGGTCGTGACACGCCGATCGTCGAGGAGACCGGCATAGCCAAGGACGAACGCCCCTGTGCAGATCGACCCATAAACGCTCGAGCGCCACGGCAGGTCCTTGACCCACTGAAGCAGGCAGGGTTCGGGCTCCGCTTCCGGCGGCGTCGGAGTGCCTGCCACCAGAACGATATCGAAGCCGCCCGCCGCCTCATCGAAGGTCAGGTCGGCGACCATGCGTATACCGTTCGACGCGCGCAGCGGATTGCGGTGAGCAGCAACCAAAGCGGTTTCGTAGCGATCCGCGCTACCGAGAAACGTGTTCGCCTCGCTGAACACATCCATCGGCCCCGCCACGTCCAGGGCCTGGACCCCCTCACAGACGACGATCGCGACAGCTTGTACCGGCACCTGCCACTGCCTCTCCACTCTGGAGCCTTATTATGCAGGTAGTCCGGACCCTGCAAAAGGCCTGGCGTGATCCGGGAGGCAACAGAACGAACATCCGTGCATCTGGCATCACCCAGGGGCTATGGACTTCTATTGGTCGATTTTGCTCTCCCAGCCGCCAACCAAGCGGCCCATGCAGGTCCAAAAAAGATCGTCACGGCAACAGGCGAATTTGTCGCGCCATTATTGTGATCCCGGCGCCTTGTCTGGCGCGGTCAAGGGTTCGTCCTTGGAATTCACAATGAAGACCGCCAGTAAGCTGGCGGGCTCGTTGTCACTCGCGTTCTCACTGACCCTGTGATGTGAACCGGGCATTTCATAAAAGATTTCGCCTGCGTGATAGATTTTCGCGGTTTCGTCGCCGACTTGACTGCGGATGGCCCCGGACAGCACATAGGCGTAGATAAAAGCTGACGCTGCGTGGTGATGAGCGAGCGATTTGGCTCCGGGAAGATAAGTCACCGTCACAGCAACCAGCCTCTTTCCTTCGACATTCGGCAGCGCGTGCTCGAAGGCGACTTTCACCTGCTCCCGGTCCAGCGCGATCGCCGGCGAGGCTCCCAGGGCTATCGCTGCTGCTATCAGCGGAACGGCGGCCGTTCGCATTGCTGTTCTCGCTGCTTTTGCCGACATACCTTGAGGGTTTGATACAGCACCAATCCGCCAGGCAAATCCACTGATCGGCATCATCGCACCTCCTGTTCTAACGAGTTCACACAACTGCTTGAAACCTGGACGCAGAGCCGAACCGATGGTCATGGTGAAGCTTCCGATGAGAAGCCATCGCCGCCGCCATCACCTTCGGCCTGATGTGCTGCCGCCGCTTAGCAGCACCGATAACAGCGCGGCCAGAGCGAATCCCGCAGCTACCCAGCCGAGCCGGTCCATCGCGCCAATGGCAACGACCACAGCGCCCGCCGCGGCACCCATCGCGCTGCCGAGGTAGATCGCGGAGGAATTCATCGAGAGACTGATCGGCGCCAGTGCCGGAGCCAACGCCACCAGCCGCGCTTGCTGCGCCGTTATCAGCCCCCAACTGGCGAACCCCCAAATCAGGATGGCCGGCAGCAGGACAGGCATTGCCCGCGCCGGCTCAAGGGCCGCGCTGAGCGAGAAGGCAAGATAGGCCAGCAGGGCGAGCCCCCCACCAACGATCACGACACTGCGCGCGCCCCAACGGTCCGCCGCGCTGCCGCTGAGCTGGGTGCCGACCGCACTGGCCAGGCCAAAGCCCAGCAGCACTGGTGCCAGCGCTTGCGGGCCAAGGCCGCCGATGCCGGCTATGAACACACTGAGATAAGTGTAGACTGTAAAAGTGCCGGCCACGGTCAGCACGCTCGTCACCAGCACCCCGAGGATATCGCGGCGCTTGGCCAGCGCCAGACGCTCAGCCAGGCCGGCCGTGACGCCAGGCCGTTGGCTCGGCAGTCGGATGAGAATCCCTAACAGCGAGAACACTGCCAGCCCCGCCACACCGAAGAAGGTAGCGCGCCAGCCGAAGCCCTGCCCCACCAGTACGCCCAGCGGCACGCCGGCGATGATGGCCAGGGTCAACCCGGTGGTGATGGTAGACAGGGCGCGGCCACGCCGCTCCGGACCGCCCAGCGCGGCGGCGTATCCGCTGGCCGCCGGCATGAAGCTTGCTGCGGACAGGGCCAACAGCAGCCGCGCGGCCAACAGCCCGGCATAGCCTGGCGCCAGCGCGGCGAGCAGGTTGCCCAGGGCGAAGCCGCCCATGGCGACGACCAGCAGGCGATGCCGCTCCAGCCCAGCCGTCAACACGGCCATGACCGGCGCGCCGATGGCATAAGCGAGGGAGAAGGCGGTGACCAGATGACCGGCGGCTGGCAGACCGACGTTCAGGTCTCGCGCCAGGGCCGGGAGCAGCCCGGCGATCATGAACCCCTCGGTGCCGATGGCAAAAGCGCCGAGGGTTAGCCAGATGAGGGAGGCCAGCGAGTCGGTGCTGGTAGCTTGCGCGCGATCGGGATTGAGCTCCTGGAGCACAGGCTAGGTCCTAGTCATATGGTGAGCCTTGTGCTGGCAATCCGGGAAGGGAGAAGCAGCGATCAGGTCGCAGGCGTTGGGACTCTTGAACCCCGGGATGAAACGTTCGCAGACGGCGGCGTTGACAGTGCCATACGTCGTCGCTGGCTTGTGCGCAAAACCGGCGAAATACTCCTGAATGAAGCCTTCTTTGAAATTTGTGCGCGGGTACTTGGCGACGATTTCCTCGCGCAGCTCCGCTGGGAACTGATCGAACCCCACCCCGATGACATCGAGAAGCACACCGGAGTTCAGGAGCGCCACTTCGGGCCCCATATGCTTCGGGATGCCGGGAGTGGTATGCAGCGCAATTGCTTCCCAGACGGTCTGCACCTGGTCTTCAGCGATGTTGTGGGTGCTAAGAAACTGTCTGGCGGCATTTGCGCCATCGACCTCGAAGCGCTCGTCTGGGCTCGAGAACTTCTTGATCAGGCCGAGATCGTGAAATGCCGCGGCGACATAAAGGAGCTCACGGTCGAAGCGCAGATTCCTCTGACGACCCTGCTCAGCAGCGAACAGGTAGACGCGGATCGAGTGATTAAACAGCAGATCGGTGGAATGGTCACGCAGGATGTCGGTCGCCTCTTTCGCGAGCAAGGAATCGGGAATGGTGAGGGCTCGTGCGAGATTTGGCGTTGTCATTGTTGGATCCTTCAAGAGTAATTGTAGGGCTTGGCGGCGGGTCTAGCCGCGCGAGCGAAATGAGGAAGCTCAATCCATCAGCCGACGGCGAGCACGATCTTTCCTTTCGGCTGAGGCCGCACGCGTTCAAGCATCAAATGAGCCTCGCGCGCATCCGCGAGGGGTAAGACTGTCCCGACGTTTGTTCGCAGCTTTCCGCCATCGATGAAGCGAGCGATCTTCGTCAGATATTGGCTCGTGACGTCGACCAAAAAGAAGGTGGCTTCAACACCGTAGCGCTTTGCAAGATCCTGATCCGGACGGGACACTGCCGAGATCAGCTTGCCGCCGCGACGAAGGACCTGGAACGAGCGGGTTTGTGTTTCGCCGCCAACCAGATCGATGACAGCATCCGCACCCCGTACTTGTTCCTCAAAGTGCTGGGTCCGGTAATCGATCACGGTGTTTGCGCCGAGGTCGCGCACGGCGGAAATGTCCCCCATCGATGCGATTGCGATGGTTTGCACACCCGCCTGACGAGCCAGTTGAACCGCATAGGATCCGACGTTACCGGCTGCTCCGTGAATGACCACTGTTTGACCCGCTTTGAGTTGGGCCTGATCAAACAACGCCTGCCATGCGGTGACGGCAACAACAGGAACGGAAGCGGCTTCAACGTGGGTTAGAGCGGTTGGTTTGTCCGAGACCATATCCGCGGAAGCTAGAGCGTACTCCGCATAGGCCCCGACGAACTGCGGATTCGTAACACCATAAACCTGATCTCCCACACGCAGTCCGGACACCCCGGGCCCCATCGCGACGATTTCACCGGAAAGATCTGAGCCGAGAGTGAGAGGGAGGGGTTGCGGCAGAGCGCTCTTTCCAGCCCTGATCCAGCCATCCCAGGGGCCGACTCCAGCGGCCGCAACTTTGACCAGGACCTCGCCAGGACCCGGCTCGGGCCGTGGCACGCGCTCGAATTTCATGATCTCTGGCGACCCAAACTCGTGTACGCGCCAAGCCATCATTGTTGAATGCGTTCGCTCTTCACTAACCCGAGGAACAATGTTGCTGGGGGTTGTCATCTCATGCTCCTTGCGCTCAGCTTGTCATGACCACCGTGGACTGCTCGTGACGCCTTAGTTGCCCTCGTGGCAATGCGGCGCTCGCCGACGACCATGTCAGACTGCTCGAGGCGTCCTCTGAGAAGCGGGCTTTTCGGATGGTGCTCGTCTCAGCGAGAGGCGCCAGTGGCCGTGGCATGGATCGTTCTCCAAAGGCAGTTTATCAGACTTGCTTGTCTGTATGTCGCAATGGAGCCTGCCCCGGACAACAAACACGATCCTACGGATCAGGACAGACGTGCGTCGTTTCCTGACAAAAGGCACGTGGGAGCGTTCGTGCCTGCGGACAATAGTGCCGCCGCTCGCTATTGCGGCGGACGATCACCTCACCGGCTCCTTGCCGGATTCTCTCCGCGTCTTTGCCGCTTCCAAACCCTGGCGGCTGGGCTACCGCTTCTACAGCCGTTACGAAGCCCGCTCCATGCGGCGGCAGGGAGGGCACATTCTCGCCCGCCGACGCGCCGCAGCCGCGCCGGTCAATCGTCTCCGCAGTTGATCCGGGATCTGAAGCTTTGCACGGCATTGGACTGACCTTCACTGACGCCGGACATAAATTGTACCCCAAGCAAGGCCGACAGTGGCGGCGACAAACGAGCCCAACAGCACGCTCAGCTTTGCCGCCTTCAACAAATCTTCGTCCGCGTGCGAGCATGGCGATGAAGATGGACATGGTGAAACCAATTCCGGTTAAAAGACCGACAAGCCAAACGCCTCCCCAAGAAACGCCTTCGGCAAGGCGGCACCAGCCAAACCCGACCGCAACCCAGGTCGCGCCGACGATGCCGCGCGGTTTTCCAACCACAAAAGCAAGCCCGATTCCGAGCAACCTAAACCAAGGCCAGAGGCGGCGTCGATGAAGCTGTTGACCGATGGCGCAAGACCGAACGACGAAGGACGCCTGGAGGCATCCTTTGCATCCGCTAAACCGGGTTTAAGCCCGCAAACCCTGCCGCCAATTTGCGCGGATGCGGTGATTGCGGTTATCGAGGTGTCAGTAATCCACAGGTCTCCGCCGAGCTTGAGGTTACCAGGCAGCGTGGCGATCGCCGCGTCGCGCAGGTAGAGCCTTCCGCTGACCGTCAGATTTTCATGATGCGCGAACCGACAGGAGGCTGCCGCCCCTCTCAGATTGTCGGGCAGGTAGTGTGACCCCCGTTCCCCAACAGGCACGTCGCGAGAGAAGTTCAGGCCGTCTGGCAGGGCCTTGACGGCCGTATCCATCACATTGAGATTTCGAGCCCACTCAGTGACCGCTTTGATGCTGGTGAGAGGTCGGGATCCACCCATCCAAGAGAAGCCCATCCCAGGCGACGACCCCCTCCTCCTGCTTGACGCCATACTCATGATACAACGGCGCCCATTGCGGCTCCCACTCGATAAACTCATCGTTGAGACCATCGTGCACGCGACAGGGTACTTCGGGGTCGAACGTGCTCATCGGCTTCATCATGCGACCTCAGGTCTGCTTTTCCGGTAGGCGTCAATCGCTCGGTTGGCGAGCATGAGCTTGCGACGTTCGCCGGCTAGAGCCATTTTGCCTATTGTCCTCACGAGGAAT
Organism: Bradyrhizobium sp. 33ap4; assembly: GCF_032654765.1. Classification (NCBI taxonomy): domain Bacteria; kingdom Pseudomonadati; phylum Pseudomonadota; class Alphaproteobacteria; order Hyphomicrobiales; family Nitrobacteraceae; genus Bradyrhizobium; species Bradyrhizobium sp. 33ap4. The sequence continues at coordinate 90,928 of NZ_JAUMTJ010000028.1, forward strand.
TGGCTCGTGTCGTAGCCGTCGGTGATCTCACCACTGCGCTCAAGGAATTCCCAGGCTATCTGGACCGCGTTTTCAACAAGGACAGGGACACTCTCACTCATGCTTCCTAAATGCCGTGCCACATGCCTTCGTTCCTGAACGTAGAAGGGCCCCCGCCGGATACGGGGGCCCTTCGAGAACTTGGAGGAGGAGACGCTCCAAGTCCTATGGGGTCGGCGGTTGAAGCCCCGCCGAGCAGACCCAATCGTCAATGTCTGCGGCAATCTCCGCTGTGCGGGCTCGCTTGAGCAGACTGTCCCGCTCAATACCTGCCGGCATGGTGGCCGCTCTTCGAGCCAGCTCACTGGCAAACGCACCCAAGCGGTCTTGCAGTGATGTTGTTTGCTTCGCTCGATTTCGATTTTTCGTCATGGCGCGCTCCTTGTCTGAAGCGGGAGCGTCGTTGCTCTCCACATTTTCGAGCAGCATAATTGGCGGCGAGATTTGCGGCGACAACCTAAGTTTATTTGAGAGATAATCCCTTGAACGAACTCGCGCGCAGCAAGCCTTCGGAGGTGATGTCGCGATACTCGGCTTCCGCTTTAAAAATAGGCTCAAGCCATGTCGCCTTTGCTTTCTGAGTGGCTTACTCAATTTGCTCTTGACGGATGTGCCGGCAGGCACGGAATTGGCGGTCGGCGCGGAAAAGGCGACCTTCGCTTGAGGCGGCATGACCAGTCTGATGCCTGCCCTGAACAGCGACTCTTCCGGCTCGGTGCCGCAGGGCGGGTGAGGCCTCCGCCGGACAGCAGGGCCCCGACGGGATCCGAAGGAGTATTTCGACGAGATCCAAGACGTCAAAGTCACCAACGACATGCTCGATCTCGTGAAGCACATCGTCAACCAGCAGTCCGGGCAGTTCGAGCCCGAAAGGTTCGAAGATACTACGAAACCGCGCTGATCGACCTCATCAACCAGAACCGCGCCGGCAAGGTGAGCGATCGCAGGACAAATCAATAGTGCAGTGCCGTAGCGTGAAGAAGTTGCGGCCCCACTGCCTGATGATGCGCACGTGGCGCCCCTGACAACGGCGTCTGGGCCGACAGCTTCGTCGCTGGCGTTACCGCGATTGCGTGAGGTCTTGGCGGTCAGTCTAGTCGGTACTCGCACGAGGCATGATACAGTCTAAAGCTCCGGATCACCCAAGAGAGCGCAGTGAGAACAATAGCGATCAGCGGTTTTGCCGAGTTGGCGCTGGAATTCCTTCCGAAGAGCTTTCTCCCTCCCACAAGTCGGATCGTAGCCATGTCGTTCTGTGAGCCAAGGAGTTGAGTGTTATAGTTGTCTTCCTAAGACCGCTTGGCCTCCGACTTCTCACGCCGTCTAATTTCGCCAACATGCTGGCGCGGACCGGCATGCGATACAAGGTAGTGGTCATTCTGGCCTGCTATTCCTGGTCTTTATCCCTCGTCTGGCATCTTTCGGCTGCCGGGACAAAGCCAAATGGACCTATTTCAGCAACGCCTTTTTTAAAATAGCACCCCGGCAAGCTAAAAGCCTGAAGGACACCTTTGTTGTTGCGCGCTCGCTCGTCAAAAAGCGCGAAGTGCGCGAGCGCTTCGAGCCGTCGAATTCCCTAATGGCAGGCGGCGAAAATGTGCAGCCGTTGCTCATTTCGTGTCCTTGAGCGCGCGGCCGACGCCTGTATGCCGAAAACCGCGTCCATATTGATCTAATGACCGGAGCACGCCCCGGGCAAGAGACCGCAGTAGTGGCCAGCGGCATAGGCGCGATCATAAGGCCATTCGGCGTGGGTATCGTGTTTACGCGAACGGGCGCCTGATGCCTTCTATATTGCGTATCTCGCTAGCGGGGCAGCTGCGCGACTTGTCGCATCCCTTGTCTTGAAAATACGAGGGTGAACTAGGAAACCATCACGAGCCGGCGCGTTGGTATTTTATTGGTATCTTATAAGTGACGCTACGATGGGGAGGACTTCCATGCGAACCACACTGGTTGCAATGCTTGTCGCGAGCGGAACCATGATCGCCCTGCCGGCGCTGGCGCAGCAGCAGCCGACACCGAACCCACAAATGCAACAAATGCAGGAGGAGGCTGACAAGGGCGCCAAGACTCGCCAGTCCGGTGAGTCGGGGTATGTGGGCGAGCAGGAAAAGCCCGGTGCTGCCGCCCGCCCCCCTGGAAAGACTGACTCTGCTCCGCCGACAACGGGCTCAGCCACGAGTACCTCGCCCGGGGCGACAGGCAGCGAAGAAAAGCCGCGCTGAGCCTTCTGGAGCTGTGGCACGACGGAGTGTACTCTTCCTGACGCGGAGTTCATTAGCCTTGCCGTCAGGCGAGGTTACACGCGACTGAGATCCAGGCTCATAGCGGAGCTGGAGAAGACAAATGCGGTGTCCGAAGCAGACGCGACGCTCGCTTCTTTTGACGACGCTCGCCGCTGGAGCGTTTCTGACGGGGGGAAGGTTCGCTGCGGCACAGGAAGATCAGCCCGGCAGCAGTGACCGGCCAAAGAAAGGCGATCTTCTTGTTGTCTCGGAAGGCGAACTTGTTGGCGCCGTCATCGCGCCCGATGACGTGAAGCTCGGCGAACCGCCGCTGCACGCCTGGCCAAAGGACCCCAAGACGTCGGTTGTCCGCAACGGCTCGCGGTTGAACGAGATCCTGGTCGTAAGGCTTAATCCCGGCGAAATGGATGAGGAGACCCGCTCACGCTCTGCTGATGGCATCGCAGCCTATTCGGCCATCTGTACTCACGCCGGATGTTCTGTCACCGGCTGGCTGAAGTCCGAGACGGGCAACGAAGACGTCCTCAAGTGCTTTTGTCACAATTCCGAATTCAATCCGCGGGAAGGCGCGCAAGTCGTGTTTGGGCCGGCGCCCCGGCGTCTGCCGGCACTCCCGCTGGCAATAGCCGACGGCGCGCTCACCATAGCTGCAACATTCGTTGGAAAAGTAGGTGCTCAACAACCAGGGTAATCGGGCGCGGTCGCATCGGATTGGCAAGGAGGGCAGAGAGAGAGAAAGCTAGGGAGATGACGTCCATGACCAGAAAGCAATGGCTATTATCGGGTTGTGTTGCGTTCACAACCCTTATCTCGACCGCTGCTGTCGCCGGTCCGATCGAAAATTACAGCCCGGTGACGCAAACCCGTCTGGAAAATCCCGAACCCGGCAACTGGATGCTGTATCGGCGGACCTATGACGGGCAGGGCTACAGTCCGCTCGAGCAGATCAACACCTCCAACGTCAAGAATCTCACCCCCGTGTGGACCTTCTCCACCGGCGTGATCGAGGGCCATGAGGCGCCGCCGATCGTCAATAACGGTGCGATGTTCATCACCACACCGATGGGCCAGGTGATCGCGCTCAATGCCAAGACCGGCGAAGAATATTGGCGCTACAAGCGGCAGCTACCGGACGATTTGTTCCAGCTGCATCCGACCAACCGCGGCGTCGGCCTGTGGCAGGACAAGCTCTATCTGGCCACGACCGATGATCATCTGGTTGCGCTCGACGCGAAGACGGGCAAGGTGGTCTGGGATACCAAAGTCCAGGACTACAAGAAGGGTCAGTATCTCACTCTGATGCCCCTGGTCGTCGACGGTAAGGTCATCGTCGGCGGCTCCGGCGGCGAGTTCGGTGTCCGTGGCTACGTGGTGGCCTATGACGCCAACAGCGGCAAGGAATTGTGGCGCACCTTCACCATCCCAGCGCCAGGTGAACCCGGCAGCGAGACCTGGACGGGCGACGACTGGAAGACCGGCGGCGGGTCGGCCTGGATGACCGGCAACTACGACAAGGACACCAAGACCATTTATTGGGGTGTTGGTAATGCTGCGCCGTGGCCCGGGGACGCTCACCCCGGGGACAATCTCTTTACAACGTCCGTAGTCGGCCTCGATCCCGAGAGCGGCAAGATCAAGACGCATTTCCAATACCATCCGAACGACTCCTGGGATTGGGACGAGGTGGAGGCGCCGATGCTGGTCGACCTGCAAAGGGATGGTCGGTCCATCAAGAGCCTGATCCATCCGGGACGCAACGCGATCTTCTGGGTGCTGGAACGCAAGCCGGACAAGATCAGCTATGTCGCCGGCTGGCCCTACGTTTACACCGATGTCTGGAAAGGCATTGAGCCTGAGACTGGCAAGCCGATTGTCGACCCGGCGCATAAGCCGGTGGTTGGCAAGCGAGTCGAGTTTTGCCCGTCGCTGTGGGGCGGCAAGGACTGGCCGTCGGCGGCCTACAGCCAGAAGACGCAATATGTCTACGTTCCGGCCAACGAAAACACCTGCGGCGGCTTCTCTGGCGAGAAGGTGGCGCTGGTTCCAGGCCAGCTCTGGCTTGGCACCAAGCCTGAGGATATCGGTCTGACGCTCCGTCCCGACACCAAACACATCGGCGAATTGCAGGCCTGGGATCCCGCAACCGGGAAGAAAGTCTGGTCGTACAGCTTCCCGAAATCACAATTGTTCGGTTCGGTACTGGCAACCGCGGGCGATCTTGTCTTTGCCGGTGGGACCAATGATCGCTACTTCCGCGCCTTCGACGCGAAGAGCGGCGAACTATTATGGGAGCAAAAGACCAACTCCGGCATCATGGGCATGCCGGTTTCCTATGAGGTCGACGGCACGCAATACGTTGCGATCCAGTCCGGCTGGGGCGTCGACGCGCAACGCATCCAGGATGCGCTTGCCACCCAGAACGTTGGGGTGGAAAACAACGTGCCGCAGGGCGGCGTGATTTGGGTGTTCGCCGTCAAGAAATAGCCGCGGGTGGAGCCTCGAGGCGAGAAGCGGCGGACTGAAAGGTCCGCCGCTTGTGTCTCTATTTGCCCTTGGTCTCGACCTTCGCTTTTTCGTCCTCGTTCATCTTCTTCACCGTCGGATCGCGGCTAGCTTCACCCGTGGTCTGGGTCGTCGTGGCCGACGGAGCGTTACTGGGCATAGAGCTTTGCTCAGGCGGATTCTTGGCCGGCCGTGTGGCGGTGGCAGGCGGCGGGTTTGTCTGCGCGCTCGCCGCCTGTGCATTCAAAAGAAGGGCGCCCGCCAATAGCGATACCGCGAGCGCCGTCGCGTTGGGTTTCATTGATCCGTCTCCTGTTCCAGATCAATGAAACGATCTTGACGATCCCCCGTTCCGCCTCACGTCTCAAGCTGCTTGCCGATCGGCAACGCGCGGATGCGCTTGCCGGTCGCTGCGAAGATCGCGTTGATCAGCGCTGGCGCAAAGGGTGGCACGCCCGGCTCGCCGACGCCGCTGGGCGGCGTGTCGGCGCCGGGAGGTACGATGTAGACGTTCGTGACCGCCGGGGACTCGTCGATCCGGATGACCGGGAAGTCGTCATAATTACCCTGCTGCACCTTGCCGTCCTTGAAGGTGATCGCGCCATGTTTGGCGAGGCTCAGGCCCATGATCGCGGCACCCTCGATCTGCGACTGGATCCGCTCGGGGTTGACGTAGGTTCCGCAATCGATCGCGGTATCGACCCGCGGCACGGTGAGCCCGCCCTTGTCGTCGACGGCCACCTCGACGATCGTCGCGATATAGCTGACGAAGCTGCGATGCGCGGCAATGCCGAGCCCGTGTCCCTTGGGGACGGGTCGTTCCCAACCGCCCTTGTCTGCGACCAGTTCGACGACCTTGCGCAGACGCGCGGTATCGATCGGGTAGCTCTCATAGGGCTCGCCATAGTTCCAGAGGTCTTTCACAGAATCGAGTTTGAGAATCCGCGGAGAGCCGATCAGGTCGAGCAACGTGTCCTTTGGATCGCGGTTGGTGGCATGGGCGATTTCGGCGACCATGGACTGCACCGCGAAGGCGCGCGGAATGTTCGATACCGAGCGGAACCAGCCGATGCGTGTATGGGCGACCGCCTCCGGATTCTCGCATTGGACGTTGGCGATCTCGAAGGGCATGTCGACGAGCCCCATGCCAAGTTCGAACGGCGCCTGGTGCACTGTATCGGGAGCAAAGGTCGAGGCGATGCTCGGCGCGACGCTGCGATGCCGCCAGGCCGTGACCTTGCCATTCTTGTCGAGGCCGGCCTCGATGCGTTCAACCGAGACGGTGTGCAGGAAGCCGTTGCGAACGTCGTCTTCGCGCGTCCATTGCACCATGACAGGCGTGCCGAGCTCCTTCGAAAGCAGCGCCGCTTCGATGGCGTAATCGCACTTCGACTTCCGTCCGAAACCACCACCCAGCAGCGTGACGTTGACGGTGACGTTCTCCTGGGGAATGCCGAGCGTCTTGGCGACGTCCTCGCGCGTTCCGCCCGCGCTCTGCATCGGTCCCCAGATCTCGGCTTTGTCGCCCTTGACGTCGGCGACCGCAACCGGCGGCTCCATGGCGACATGGGCGAGATGCGGCAGATAGTATTCACCTACGATCACCTTGTCGGCGCCCTTCAGGGCGGCTTCGACGTCCCCCTCCTTGCGCACCACGAGGCCAGGCTTTCGGGCGGCTTCCTCAAGTTCGGCGCGGTAGCTGACCGACTCGTATTTGCCGTTGGCGCCGTCGTCCCAGACGATCTTCAGGGCGTCGCGGCCCTTGATCGCCGCGCCGGTGTTGCGCGCGATTACCGCGACCCCGCCGAGCGGCTGGAATTTTGAGGGCCACGGCCAGCCCTTGACTTCCATGACCTTCTCGACGCCGGAAACCTTCATCGCCCCTGCCCCGTCGAACGAGGCGACCTTGCCCCCGGTCACCGGCGGGCGAGCAATGACGGCGTATTTCATGCCAGGTAGGCGCACGTCGGCGCCGTAACGAGCCGCGCCCGTCGTGATGTCGTGGAGGTCCACGATCCCGATCTGGCCTTTGCCCAGATAGCGGAAGTCCTTCGGGTCCTTCAGCTTCAGCCCCTCGATACTCGGAACCGGCTGCTTGGCGGCATCGGCGGCCAGGTCGCCAAAGCCAATGCGGCGTCCACTCGCACTGTGGACGACCTCGTGATTGACCGCCTTCACTTCGGTTGCCGGCACATCCCAGCGTTTTGCGGCGGCGGCTTCAAGCATCGTGCGGGCTGAAGCGCCGATCTGACGCATCGGCATCAGGTAGTGACGCGTGCTGCGCGATCCATCGGTATCCTGGTTGCCGAATTTGACCTCGTCGCCATCCGCCTGCTGGACGTGAACGCGCGACCAGTCAGCTTCCATCTCTTCGGCAACGATCATCGGCAGGCTGGTGCGGACGCCGGTTCCCATTTCGGCGCGGTGCGCGACGATCGTGACAATGCCATCGGGTGCGATCGCGACGAACACGCGCGGGTCGACCACGGTGCCGTGCGGCATCTTGCCGGCGCCGGTCTGGTACGCGGCAAAGGCGGGGCGCGACATCACGGGGGCGGCCAGAACGAAGCCGCCCGCTAGCCCGAGGCCCTTCAGGATACTGCGGCGTGAAACGTTGTCGACTTTGATGTATCGCTCAAAGCCACGGAGCTTCTTGGGATTGGTGAGGATGTTCATATCAGACCCCCGTCGATGCGAGATGGACCGCGTTTTCGATGCGCTGGTAGCAGCCGCAGCGGCAGATGTTCCCGGACAGGGATTCGCGGATCTGGTCGTGAGACGGTTTTGGATTATCCATCAACAGCGCCGCCGCCTGCATGATCTGGCCGGCCTGGCAAAAGCCGCATTGCGGCACGTTGAGCTGCCGCCAGGCCTTTTGCACCGGGTGATCTCCTGTCGGATGAAGGCCTTCGATCGTCGTGACCTCCCGGCCGACCACGTCGGAAACCGAGGTGATGCAGGCGAGGACGGCCTGTTTGTCGACGATGACGGTGCATGAGCCGCAGAGGGCCTGGCCGCAGCCGAACTTGGTGCCCGTCAGGCCTACCTCATCACGGATAAACCACAGTAACGGAAGATCAGGATCGCCATCCCAGCTCAATTCCTGGCCATTAACCTTCACCTTGATCATGATCGCCTCTCCCTCAGACAGAGCCGTCATGCGCGTCTCTTCGAGGTGAGCGAGAACATCTATCCTGGGGCACCCCCTTGTACGGTCTCAGGCAAAGCTGACCTCGCTGAGAAACTGCAGACTGCACCGTAGGATCTGATTGATTTCTGTGTGGGCCCATCCTCCTGTTTTGCTTTCGTTTTGTTCAAGGTATGGACGCGTGAGAAGATACCACAAATCGGGGCCAATAGAGTTCACAACGCCTTGTTTGCTCTTGTATTTAGCGAGGCTGGCTTCTTCGAACGGCGCGCTTTTGGTCAAGATCCCTTACGCAGTAGCCCACACGAGCCGAGATTTTTTCAAAGAGTTGGCTTCGCTGCTGGAGGAGTTGGCAATAGGTGTAACTCTGCGATAGGCGCATTGGGCGTCTACCATTGCCCGTTCGAGCGACGCTTCGGATATGCCTGCAACGATAACCTCACAAGATCATCCCGCACGAGAAGCGGCTCGCCGATCGAGCCTGCTTTGGGATGAACCTATCTGTCGCGGAGAGGCGCTCGCCCGCGGCAAGGCGCAGATGGACGAAGAAACCATGGGCGTGCGTGATGAGATCGGCTTCCTGACGATCCATCAACGTTATGCCGATCGCTTTTTTCCCGGCACATCGGTGCTGTATAGCCTGGCCTGGTTTGCGCGCCACACAGAGCGCCGCGGCGCCTTGGCCGCGGGCTATGATTAACTTGTCATCTGACCGACATCAGCTCAGGAAGACGCAATCACACATTACGGATGCTTATTGAGGAACTTGCGATATCGCCTCACATTTGCCTCGCGAGTCCATCGCGAATGACTCTGCGCGCGTGAGGCTTGCATCGACCTATGCCGTCTCGTCGTCGCTTGCCTGCCGATCAAACGCTGCGACTCGTCGAGCGTAATGCAATCGAGCCTGCTGAAACGAGGCAGCCGCATCGCCAATCCCCCACGTGGCGGCGGGTCATTCTCGTCGTCCGGCTGCTTCAGCGCCCCCAGAATATCGTCCAGATGAAACCTGTGTGGAATACCCGGGACTTCGCGCAAGGCCGGATGGGATTCGACAACATACATATCCGACGCCCACGACGGGAGGATTGCTCGCTTCTCATCTGTCGAGAGTTTGGCATCGCTCAACACATCGTGCGGTGACGCGTAGTGCGATACCGAATGGAAGACGGGCTCAACATCCTTGATGGTGCGATCGACCTGGCTCATCTCTTGTCTCCTTGTTGCTCCTCTCTTGGAGAGACGGGTTGAGTCTGGGGACAAAGGCGGCGACAATGACGTAGCCGCCTTCGAGGCTTAGGCCGCCTTCTGCATGATTTGCGAGCTAGAAGCGCCAGCGCCGATTGCGATGCGCCGGGGCTTCATGGTCTCGGGGATTTCGCGAACAAGCTCGATCCGAAGCAAACCGTTGTCGAAGGTCGCAGTCTTCACCTGGACGTAGTCGGCAAGATTAAACTGCCGCTTGAAGGGCCGAGCCGAGATGCCTTGGTAGAGATATTGGTGTTGGTCCTTATCGCCCTTGCGGCTCTCCACGGTCAGCACATTCTGCTCGGCAGTCACCGCGATCTCATCCGGGTTGAAGCCAGCCAGCGCCAGCGAGATCTGATACCGATCTTCACCAAGTCGCTCGATATTGTAGGGCGGGTAGTTGTCCTCGGTCCGGTGCTGGGTTTCGTCGAGGAGATCGAAAAGACGGTCGAAGCCGATGGTCGAGCGCCACAGGGGAGCGAAATCATAAGTCCTCATCCAGGTCCTCCGTAAGAGCAAGATGGGTACGAAGGAGCGCAAGACACCTGTCTGGCGCCCTGTTCAGTCCGCCGGACCCGAAGCTGGCGCCCGGCACCGCCGCAGGCGGCAAAGGTCGAATTAGAAGAGCCGGATTGGATTTCAAGAGCATGTCCAAAAATTTTTAGCTCGATTTTCCCACGGCCAATTCTCGGTTGCAGCCCATGCAGCGAGGCCCTGCAGCGAGATCCTGCAGCTTGGCTTCCGCGTCGCCAAGCAGGAGCATCAGCCGGCGCAGCGTGCGGTCAAATCTACCAGCTCCGTACGGCCGCACCGGCAGTTTCATCGTTTCGGCTGATCGATCCTTAACGTGCCGCCCCCATCGAAAGGAAGGGGCCGCGCACCGTTGAACAACTGATCCCAGACATCTGCACCGGCCGCTGATCGGAGCCGGCCTGCAATCTCATCGGATTTGCTGCGGTGTGGTGCTCGTCAGGGCCGTCCTTGAAAAGTCGTGACGCCCTCCTATGATTCTTACTGTTGATTGCGTGGAGGTGCGGAAAAGCCGTCACACACTGCAAGCTTGTTCTGCGGACCGAAGGAGTAAAACAGTCTGGTACGGCGAGACGGAGAGCTCTGCTTACGGTTGCGAGGGCCCCGTTTGTCCAGGCGTCGAAGATGCGGGCGAAGTTCGGGAGAGCTTTGAATGAATGACACGAAGCGCCGATCTAGCTTTGCGGGTGCGGCAGACCTTATCGCGCATGCTGAGGTGGCGACCCACCATCTCAAAGACCTGTGTTCAGCTTGCGCGAATGGTGACAAGGCCGCTGCGCAATCAGCGCTCCGTCGAGCGATCAGCGAGCTCGAAGTCGCGCGAGCCATGTTACGGACCGGAGGTGAGTGACAGACCAATATGCGGCAACTCACGATGAGGCAATGATGACCGCGAAAGTCCACGATGCACTGACGGAGGCTCTAGATTGCGTGAAGGAAGGCGGTCTTATCCGCAAGTATAGTCTCGTCTGGAGTGGCCGGAGCGAGGCGCCGCGCATCATTGTCTGGAAAGGGACCGACGCTACAGATGAAGAGCTGCGGCGCTCGCTTGCGGAATCCCTTGCCGGCCTTGCAGCAGAATCGCAGGTTACCATCGAGAAAAATTAAGATGGACTATCTTTGCTTCCCGCCGCTTTTCCAGTCGCTGCAATCATTACAGGAGAAGGCATCCGTTTTGCGCGAAGCATCCAGTCGATCTCGGCCGAAAGTTCTCTGGACGAGTACGCCTTACTAAACAGGAGTTCGCTGCTCCCACGCTTGCTGGCCGTGTCTATGAAGTCTAGATAACTACTGCAAAAGAGAATTGCAATCCAGGCCGGCGTTGCTGCAGTTGCAATCCAATGTGGGGCCCGGATGCGGCCGGCATCGCCCCGTCAACGATTGCCAGATCCGCTCCTAGCGATTGCCGTGAGCGCTCTGAGCGTCCTCAAGCCATAATGGGCCTACATCCGAGGTCATCAAGCGAGCCACGCGTGGTCTCCAGCACGCTGGTACCGTGATCAACCACGAGTATGACCTCTGTTGCTCCGGCACGTGCCCCATTTCGGAACCAGTTAAGCGGGCACGCACGGTCGCACGCGGGTTTGGCTCCGTCCGATCGGCGGAAGCCTTTCGGTAGGAATTCCCCCGTCTGTCAACTCGCAGTTAGAACGATGGTCAGCGCCGGAGAAGGGAAAACTGGACTTTGAAGGAGAGAGCTCTTTGGCGGCGTTCACGTTCCACTTGGAGCAAATTGCTTGCTTGAACGTTTACGGCGAGGTCGCTCTCTCACATACCTGATCTTGCCCAGCTGGCGGAGAGCGCATCTGTTCGAAACGTCTCAGCAGTTAGAACATGGCTTGGAATCAGTTTGTCGGCATTACTATGCTGCTCTATGCGCTGACGAACCCGGTCGGAGCGATCCCGATTTTTCTGGCGATGACGCGCAAAGTGGAACGCCTAAAGATACATCGCATCATCATTCTGGCCTCCGTCGCCGTCGCAGTTTTCTTCGTGGGCTCGGCGCTGCTCGGCAAGCAGATCTTAAATTTCTTCAATGTCGGCCTCGATGACTTCCGCATCGCAGGCGGCCTGCTGGCGCTGATGATCGCGTTCGAGATGTTTCAGGCCCAGTATGGAAGATTCATACAGGTGGCTGATGAGACGGCTCGCGACGAAGTGGATATCCATGGGCTGGCGATCACGCCCTTTGCTTTTCCGCTGCTCGTGGGGCCGGCCGAGCTGAGCATCATGATCACTCTTTCCAACGACAATCCCGGATGGCTTCCCAAAGCACTGCTTTCATTTGCCTCGGTGCTCGCAGCCTTCCTGATTGGACTGACGCTTTGGATGGCCACAGCAATCGAGCGCTTCCTAGGTAGAACCGGCATCAACGTTGTGACCCGCCTGATGGCGCTTATCGTCGCCGCGATCGGCGTGAATTTCATCATGACAGGCATCAAGAGTGATTTCCCGGGATTGGCGGGCTATTAAAGAGAGCCCTCGAGCAAATCCGCACTCAGAAGTCTGACGACGTCGGGCCCTAAGCGGGCTTGCCGGCGGCCGCACGCCAAATTAAATTTTATTGCAAAATCAATATCTTATGTAGCATTCAGTAAGCGCTTAAGTTGATTAGCACTCGCCTCTTGACAGTGCCACTCGTCGTCCCAAATCAAAGCTTCGAGGGGCGACCATGATGCCTTTCTCGCCCCGTCCACAAATACATGGGGTTGCAAACATGATCATGGGATTTGCTGATCCGTTCGACACACTGCTCGACCTGCAACGTTCTCTTGAGGCGACGTTGGCCAGCGACTGGCTGCAAGATCTCACCACCAGCCGCGGACCGTTCCCGCCGATCAACGTTTTCCAGCAAGGCGACGACATCCTGGCCATCGTTGAGCTGCCGGGTGTCAGCAAGAACAATTTACAGATCGAGGCTAAGGAAAACGCCATCCGTATCCTCGGCAAGAAGAAAGTCGACTATCCCGAGGAGGCGAGCCTGCATCGACGCGAGCGCGTCTCGGGCGAGTTCGATCGAACGCTGTCCGTGCCCGTGCAGATCGAGCCGGATGGCATCAAGGCGGAATATCGGGACGGCATCCTGGCGCTATTCCTGCCGCGCGCGGAAAGCGACAAGCCACGCACCATCAAGATAACCTGACGGCAATCTGTCGCCACTGGTCGGCAGTGCAGCAGCTTTGAGGAGACACAATCATGGCTTCTAAGAAGGAACTGCAGGTCACCCAAAAGCGGGAGTTGGAGAACAAGGAGGAGACCACCGTACCGGCGCGGATATTCGTGCCGAACGCGGACATCTATGAGACCAAGGATGGGCTCAACGTGCTTCTCGAGATGCCGGGTGTCGACAAGAATAGCGTCGACGTCCGAGTGGAGGACGACGTGCTCAAGGTCGACGGAAAGCTTGATTTCTCCAAGTACCGGGGCCTACAGCCGCTGTACACTGAGTACAATGTCGGCCACTTTTCGCGAAGTTTCCGGCTTTTCGGCAAGATCGATCAGAGCAAGATCGCAGCCGAGCTCAAGGACGGCGTGCTGTCGCTCATGCTCCCGTTGGCAGAGAAAGCGAAGCCGCGAGCCATTCAGGTCAGCTGAAGCGGCGGGTGAGCGGGCTAAGCTCGGACGGCTCACGACCCGTCGACGTTCGGCGATCGTGCGTGGTTCCGGCGAAGGCTCGGAAACCGAGATCGAATTCGATGGCGTCCGATACCGGGTCATGAAGGAGGCAGAGGTCGTCGGCGTGGTGACCCGTGCTGACCTAAGGTTCGGTCGAAACAAAGAGGTGACTGGTCACGGGCGTGCCCTCTGAGGTCGCGCAGGGTTTTCGGGAGGAATGATCATGAGTGCAAAGGAGGTACGATTTTCGACTGATGCCCGAGACAAAATGCTCCGTGGCGTCGACATTCTAGCCAACGCCGTCAAAGTAACTCTGGGACCGAAAGGTCGCAATGTCGTGCTTGAAAAGAGCTTTGGTGCGCCTCGCATTACCAAGGACGGCGTAACGGTAGCGAAGGAAATCGAACTCGAGGACAAGTTCGAGAACATGGGAGCGCAAATGGTCCGCGAGGTCGCCTCGAAGACCTCCGATCAGGCAGGCGATGGCACGACTACGGCTACCGTTCTTGCACATGCAATTGTCCGTGAAGGCGCCAAGGCGGTCGCAGCGGGCATGAATCCTATGGATCTTAAGCGGGGTATTGATCTGGCGGTCGATGCGGTCGTCGATGAACTCAAGAAGAATACAAAGAAGCTAACTTCAAATGACGAAATTGCGCAGATCGCTACGATCTCTGCCAATGGTGACAAGGAGATCGGACGCTTCCTCGCCGATGCAATGAAGAAGGTTGGCAACGAGGGGGTGATCACGATCGAGGAAGCCAAGAGCCTCAACACCGAGCTCGAAGTCGTCGAAGGCATGCAGTTCGACCGCGGCTACATCTCGCCCTATTTTGTCACCAATGCGGAGAAGATGCGGGTTGAACTGGACGATCCATACATCTTCATCCATGAAAAGAAGCTCTCGGCGTTGCAACCGATGCTGCCGTTGCTGGAAGCGGTCGTGCAGAGCGGCAAGCCCTTGCTTATGATCGCCGAAGACGTGGAAGGTGAGGCGCTTGCCACGCTTGTCGTGAACAGGCTGCGGGCCGGATTGAAGGTCGCGGCTGTCAAGGCACCAGGATTCGGTGACCGGCGCAAAGCCATGTTGCAGGACATCGCGATCCTCACTGGCGGCAATTTCATATCCGAGGAACTTGGCATGAAGCTGGAAAATGTCACGCTCCCCATGCTGGGACGCGCCAAGAAGGTCACCATCGACAAGGACAGCACGACCATCGTCAGCGGCGCTGGCAAGAAGTCGGAGATCGAGGCGCGCATTAAACAGATCAGAACCGAAATCGAAGAGACCACTTCGGACTATGATCGGGAAAAGCTGCAGGAACGGCTGGCGAAGCTTTCCGGCGGCGTTGCCGTCATCCGGGTCGGGGGTGCGACCGAAGTCGAGGTCAAGGAGCGGAAAGACCGTGTCGACGACGCCATGCATGCGACGCGCGCCGCCGTCGAAGAAGGTATCCTTCCTGGCGGCGGAGTGGCGCTGCTGCGGGCCACAGCGGCGCTTGCGAAACTCAAGCCCGCAAACGACGATCAGCGACACGGCCTGGAAAGCGTCAAGCGGGCGCTCACCTGGCCAGCGCGGCAGATCGCGGAAAATGCGGGAGAAGATGGATCAATCGTGGTCGGAAAGGTGCTCGAGACCAAGGACTATGCCTGGGGTTTCGATGCGCAGACGTCAGAATACGGCAATCTGTTCGCGAAAGGCATCATCGACCCGACCAAGGTCGTAAGGTCGGCGCTGCAGGACGCAGCTTCAATCGCCGGGCTCTTAATCACGACAGAGGCCATGGTCGCCGAAACGCCCCAGAAGAAGAATGGAGGCGGCCAAACCATCCCTGCGGGTCCCGGCGCAATGGACTTCTGAGGGCACATCAGAAGATTCCGAGAAGGGCGAACACCGCAATCTCACCGAGAAAGGCGAGGGTCATACAAGTCCGCATTCGACCTCCTACACAAGCTGTGCGAAGCAATGGCTGAGGAATTGAAGGGGGGCGTCATCGGTGACGAGGGCAAAACGGCTCAAGTAGATGGCGGCTATTTTGGAGGTTATGTAAAACCAGCAAACCAGAAAGAATATCGCCGCGACCGCCGATATGCCCGCAATCAGAATGGGAAACGGAAGGTTGTCGTCGTCGTCCGTGAGCGCGGCGGCAATTCTGTGCCAGCAGTGTTTGGCTCTGAAAGCCAAGCCGCCGCTTTCATGCGGGCCCGCATTGCGAAGGGGACTGTCGTTCATGCCGACGAAGCCGCTTCTTGGGATGATTACACGAACGTTTTGAAATGAAACGAATCAACCACCAAGAGCCTACTCCTTGGACGGCGCATGCGCCAATCGGGCTGAGGAGTATTTCAGCGGTCCGCGTCGTGCTGAGATTGGGTATCCACCATTATATTGCTGGCGCGTACCTGTTCCGATATCTGCCCGCCTAGCTCGATATGGAGCCGTTCAAGGGTATTGATGGCCGGTCGGGTGTGAGGGTCTTTCGTCGGTCTGCCGCGCATTGCCGCATCCTATCGAATAGGATAGCTAACGGATATGACCCGAAGTCAAGGCCGGCCTATCATATTTGTTAGCTCACGGAATCGATAGGAGGTGCCATGGTCCTGCCCAAGGCGGAAGAGGAATGGGGGCAACGAGCCAGTGCCTTCCTCAAAGCGGAAATGAAGAAGGCCGACGTGACCTATGCGGACTTGGCCAAGCGGCTGAAAAAGTATGGTCTGAAGGATGAGACCGAGGCCGGGATCACCATGAAACTCAAACGGGGATCGTTTACTGCCATCTTCTTCCTTGCGTGCGTTGCAGCGCTAGAGCTTGAGCAAGTGGTGCTAGAGGAGATTTGACCGCAAAAACCGGCACCTTAGCGCCTTGAGGCGTTTTCAGATCGTTCCGCGATCGAGACGAAACATATTGCTGGTGCTCGCACGGAATAGAGCGCAGGTTTGCCTCCCGGACGGCCTTTCGGCATCTATCAGTGACGAGATCGCTGTCAGTCACCGCGCTCCCGCCTCGCCCAAGTAAAGCAAGTGGAGTGCGCAATGCCTGAACTGCCACGTTTCGAATCCCATTCGGTCCCGGCACGCATTTGCCTTGGCATTGCGGCTTTCAGTACTGCCATGCTCGTCCTCATTACCCTCGTGGCGTTTACGCCATAATACCGGAGAAGTACGAGTTTGCTTCACCCGGACTCGACTTCTCTGATGGGCGGCACTTTGGTGACTCTGGATCTGAAGTCGGGTCTCCGAGCGCATTCCATCGATGATTAGCGAATTTATGCCACGTGCAATGGTAACGCGCCGAGCGTTTCCTGCCGATGCCGCATCTTCATGAAGGCGACGGATGCAGAGCTGAATCGCCGAAGCCGCAGCGTTGGAGAGCAACTGCAGTTATCCGACCAGAAAGAGGACGAAACGAGAGCTAAATCGCTGCTCTCGCTACAAAAATGAGCGCTCACAAACCGGACAAGGAACCGGCAAAATCAGCGGTCCCAGACCGAGGCGAAAGCACCGGCCTGATGGAACCGATGCTCGTCTCCGAAAGCTCGGGACGCCGAACCCAGCTCGCCGACTCTTGGCCGAACCGGCGGCAAAGTCGGCCGCTTTCAGTCGCCTGCTTTCGATTCACCCGTTTGTGGATGGAAATGGCCGCGTTGCGCGGCTCATGCCCTATGTTATGTATGGGGAAACGCTCGACACCGGCGGCCTTTGGTCCTTCCCGCGCGCCCTTGCCCGCAGAGAGACCGCCTACAAGCAACACCTTACTGCCTGTGACATGCAGCGCCGCAACGATCCCAACGGTCGCGGTACGCTAAGTGAAGAAGCATTGGCGGAATTTGCAATCTTCTTTCTGCAGACCTGCATCGATCAGGTCGCGATCATGCAAGGACTCGCGCAACCCGATCAGCTCCGCAACCGCATCCTGATCTGGGCCGAAGAAGAAACCCGTGCCGACCGCTCGCGGCGGATATCGAGTCGGACTACGCGATCGTCTGGCATCGGCTTCGCGCCACGCAGCGCCTCGCCGTAGGTCTGCGAGCAGGATAAGCTAAGGCGCCCCGCCGCATAGGCTACCGGCCGCAAGGCTGCCACTGCTGACCATCCGATAGGACGTCGTGCGGCTCACCTTCAGAATGTCGGTGATCCAAAGTCACTTCGGCGCTCTCGGCTCGACAGCATGCCCGACGGGAGGTCGATGACGTAGGCCCGGAGGCAATGTCGTCCCGTCCGAGCGCCAGCAGCTACGCTGCGTCTTCGTCAGCTTTTCGAAAGCTTGCTTTGGTAGGACGTCTGTTCAGGTGAGCTAGGACGCGAGGCTACGTGGACCCGCACAATTGTGACCCATCAAATGTAACAGTTTGGTCGCAGGCGCAGCATGCCACCTCGGAAGAGCAGCAAGAGGGGTCGGCGAGGCAAAAGGCGTTTGAGCCGTTCTTGGCGACGGCCTCCCAGCCAGCACCGGTACCTGTCCTCAGTCTTAAGAAGATCGGCACCGAATTGATGACGCGACTATAATGCTGCGGCTCGGAATCATTAAAAGGGGCACATTAAAGCCGTATACCACCGAACTTCACCGATCGCGGGCATGTTCTCCGCTTTCGACGTCAAGCGTTCGATCTGCGCAATCATCAATCCTATCGCTCACGTCAACGATTCTAATAACCGAATGACGAAGGCGCCGTTGATTAATCTTCGCGTTTGCTGCGAGCCGGCTGCTCGCGTCGATTCCGCCCAGGGCCCCTTAGAGGACGACGAGAGTTTCATTGAAATGATGACTCGTGCCAATAGGCGCAGCGAGACCGCCCTTGACCAGCATTGCCCTGCTCTTCGCAGATTCTCCGAGGCGCTTATTCTAGAGGGCCAGACGATATCTGGACTGGACCACGACTCGCGGGTCAGGTCCGCGAGGAGGCTGTTCCCGCGCGACAAGAATCTCATCTCCGCGTTAAATTCGTTTCGTGCTGCAGAGCTCTGCGCTAAATTTGGTTCGTGATGCGGAGCGCGCCTTTCGGTCCAGGCGCTTCGGGCGGGCAGCTGAGCATTGCAGCCTTGGCGGAGTTGACTTCTATAGTCATTTGCACGACTTCGCTCGGGCTGGGCGGCACAGCACGTGACCACCTATTGCATTCAAGAGCATGTCGCTCTGATCGAAACTCGCTATTGCCGTGGCGTTGGCAATTAACCTACCGTCCGACCTAGCCGGCGGCGATCGGCTCGCTCTGTCCGAAATCAGATGACGGACGATATTCAGGTACGGCGCATCGGCGCCGACGAAGTGGATAAGCGTTTGGAGCGTTTCGCCGACATCCTCATTGACTGCGTCGCCAACGGCGACTCGGTCAGCTTTCTGCCACCGCTAACTCGACGACGTGCGCTGGTGTATTGGCGTAGCGTCGCGGACGCGGTCGTTTGCAATGGATGCGCGTTATTAGCTGCGGAAGATGGCGTAGGTGAGATTGTTGGCACAATCCAGATGGTACCTGCAGCGTCTGAGAACCAATTGCATAGCGCTCGGGTCGTCAAAGTCCTGGTTGAAAGAAGTGCACGCCGTCGCGGCATCGGTCGCCGGCTGCTCTCGGCTGTCAGCGAGTTAGCACGAAAGGAGGGAAAGACGTTGTTGACGCTCAGCACTACCACAGGTTCTGCTGCCGAGCGTCTTTACGCCAGCGAGGGATGGCAGCGGGTGGGTATCATACCCGGGTGTGTGCTCGCCCCTGACGGAACATATCGCTCGGCGACCTTCTTCTACAAGCATCTGTGACACTGCGTAGCTGGGTTCGCGCTCGCTATTCACAGACAAGATCTGTCGGGCATCGTCCTGTTAAATCATCATCGTCGGGCAGCATCGCTGACATTGCAGCTTTGTTTTATGGTTTTGTGAACAACAACGACTTGGGCTCGACGATCGGGACAGTAGCGTCGATTTTCAGCTCTGGTTCTCATTCTACTTCCATAGCGCAGCGGCCGCGGAGGTTGAAGCAATCCCTACCAATGCGCTTGACATACTGACCAGCTCCTAACGACCTCGTCTTGAGGTTTCAAGGTGGTGTTATGTCGCCGCAACCTCAATATGGGAGGCGAAGGCGATAAGCCAACCATGGAACGAGCTTCAGAAGCCATCGGACTATTTTGCTGCTCGAGCAGCCGTTGCATGAAGTGTGCGAGCCAGGCGAACGATCGCAATAAACTTTCGTATCGCTACGTGCCCCCCTTGATGTGCCCAATCCTTACCAAGGTTCGATTGAGCCGCGGATCACGATCCTCTTAGCTGCATGTGCGGCTGGCCACAGCGACATCTCATTCGTCTTCGCCGGCCTCGTCAACTGATAGCTAATCAGGAGGTCGCGAATTCTATTTTTCGTCGGAATGGCAGCCTTCGCCGAGACGTGGATGGAGATACTGATGGAACCATTTGAGCTGGCGTGGTGCGAGTTCGAATACCAATGGGCTGTCAGATGCCTCGAAGAGAGGGAGAACGGGGTGGACGACGTCTGATCCCGGAGCGTGGAGATTCAGCTGTTCTAATCCGTCATGCGGGAGGACCTATGGGCCAACCACTCTATGGCGGCGCAAGCCATGCACGCCACGAGCGGCGATACAGCGATCGAAAGCTCGTTCAAAAGAATTAAAGACTAGCCAATACGGTCCCGATCAGAAGACGATCACCAAGCAGCGTAAAGGCGGCCTCGTGCACGATGCACCGATGGGCTGCAAGACCGTCCGCTCGATTGCGGAAGAGGCAATCGTCGTTGCGTTCCGCAAGAACACCTTGTGAACTGCAAATTCATCGAGAAGACAGTGCTTGCGCCGGCAATTTCTTGCCCTGACTTGATCAGAACTTGGGCCTGACTGATGAGGCTGCGCAAATCTATATGCGCGTCGCAACAGAGTTATGACCAAATTCAAAGCGACGCTCGGTATTTAAGCTTCAACGCGCTTCTCGCCAGGTCGCAGGTTATCAGCAGTGCACGAGCGAGCAGAAAAACGCCCGTTAAGGGAAAGAAAGCGGCGGCTCGAGTGCTGAACGGGCGGCTTTTGTTATACGGACCTCGTGGGCGCGACGCGCTTTGCCCAACGGCCAGCAACACCTCCAAGATAAGCCGGCGCGAAGGGCTACACAGCGGAGCCAGGGTTAGTCGCCTGCCTTATCTTCCACTCCATCAGCCGCACGGTTTTCTCTCCGACCGGATCAAGGAACGCGCGAACGAGCTAGGGGTGACTGCTGAGGAGAGGCCCGTCCACTTCATTCGGCCGCGAATATGCCACCCCGATTACATTCTTAGAAATAAGTAACTCGAGCAAAAACGTGCGATTTGCCTTGGACACGTGTCCCGATCGCGTAAAGATATCAATTTCCACGTCCTGGAAGTCAAGAAACTGGCGATCCATTGGAAAACACGCCTTATACACTGCCTCCTTCAAAACGAAGAGATCCCGCCGCTTGAGCGTGTGTAGATCGTACATTCGCTGCTCATGAGGAGTGGCAATCAATTCGATCAGGTTCTCCGGCAGAGGTTCATTAGGCTCAATGTCGACGCCGAGAGCTGCAATGCTTTTCGTTCCTGCAATAGCGGCGGCGGCTACCGTATCGTGGTGCGCCAAAGATCCGACCACGCCGGCTGGCCAGATCGGAACACCAGAGCGCGTCTTCAAGATTGCTCTCGGTGGGAATCCCAATTGCCCAAGAAGTGTTCGGGCAGCTACTCTTGCGGCAGCGCTTTCGCGGCGGACTTTGGGAACGGCGCGTCCCATAGACATAACTTCGGAAGCGTACAGGGTGGATTCGTCGCAGCGTTCTATCGGACGGATGCCGACCATGATGTTCTGTTGATCAATTGTAACAATCTCCATTATTTGGTCCCGCTAGCCTTTCGAACATTTTAGTGTCGATCAGAGGGACGACGGTCGCCCACACGTCGACCGCTTCTGACCTGCGCCTTTGATCCGGGGGCAGTTAGAGTCTCGGGAGTTTTGCAGAGACCGAAGTCTGGCACCGAGCCGCTTTCCGACTTGTGGAGTATTTGGGGCTCGAGACTGAGCTTCGAACCCAAGTTTTTCGAGACAAAGTTCTTGCCTATTTAACAGTCCCGCTTAGCGCCCTTGAAATGGCCCGAGCCAGAATTTGCCGGTTTTCTGGATTGCTGACCATTGTCGTGTGGTTGCCCGGCATCGGTACCGCATGAATGGCCCCGGCATCCAAAACCAAGTCCCAACCCTTGTTTGGCGAGTTTGCCTTGCGATGCAGTTGTTCATCAGGTGATAGCCCAGGGCTGACAAGAAGCTCACTGGCATAAAACTGATGTATCTCAATCGGGAGCGACGGAACTCTGTACGATTGTAGCGCCTGGTGAAATCTCGCGGCCCTTTGATACATCGAAACGTCGCTGTGGAGATCGTGATCTGGAGGTAACGCTCCTATTTGCTGCGCCTTTTCGAGCAACTCAGAAATGGAACATTGCTCCCATCGTTCGATAACCTCGCCGTATTGATCGCGCGAGATTCCACAACGCTCCAAAACAAACTCTCGAGCCAAATTGATATGTGATGCGTTTGAAGTATCTGCAGGTGAACTAACGTCGATGAACGCCATGAATGATACAACTTCGTCGATGCGCAGTAATTGCTCGGCAATTGCATAAGCCAGGACTGCACCTGATGAGTATCCAGCAAAGCGGTATGGGCCCCGTGGCTGGATCTCTTTAATAAGTCGGAGGCCAAGCGGTCTTAGGAAGACAACTATAACACTCAACTCCTTGGCTCACAGAACGACATGGCTAC